>JBPOHH010000326.1:0-7833 GCA_052035765.1 Bacteroidota bacterium | reverse complement strand
GCAAGATTTGCGTTGAATTGCTGCGAAAGTGCCGATGGAGAAAGGAGAATTCCTATACAAAGGAATATGCTGAATAGTCGATAGAATGATTTCATAATTGAGATTGTAATTGTCAAAAAAAAATGGCTTCTTTGTTGAATCCGAGTGCCGGTGATCAAGTGGCTCTCTTCCTCTTTTGAAGCCCAAAATGCTTGGGTTATTTGCCGCCAACAAGATGGTCATTTCGAATCGGTTACAGTGAAAAAAATATACTTTTGAGTTTTGTAACCAAATGGATGGTATGGGATTGCACTCCTACATGTGAACAGAAACCTGCATGATTTTCGGCTGAATTTTTCCCAACCACCTCATCTGTGAATATTTTCATACTATGATAATTATCATAGTATTTACAGAAATTATGGGGTAAGTTACGCGCGTCGGAAATGAAAGATTTGTTCAACGATTCAGGAGATGATCATGAAAGCACTTCGAAGTCTATTCATCGCGCTGCTTACGAGCGGAATTGTCGTATTTGTTGCCTGCGAGACCACGCCTCTCGGACCGAATGAAATTGGTGGTGACAGCAATCTCGAGCTCACCAAAGTCGGCGGTGAATTTATCGCCAATCTCAGTATGGATTCATGGGTTCCTGCCTTCGACCACATGAAGGATACGGCAATAATCACCAAGAGTGAGAACGGCAATGTCACGATTGGTGTCAAGGTCGGATTCGACACAGTACTGACCAATGCCATTGACTCCATATTCGGCACCAAAGCGCTGCCAACATCACTGAAGTCGGCCATTATTGATAAGTATGTCAAGATGTTCGGCATCACGCTCGACACCACGGACAAACAAAAAATGCATCTCGCATTTGACCTCAAAATGAAGGTCACGTCCGAAGGAATTCAGGAATACATGAGCGGCGGCGGGAATTTCTCGAATCCGTTTACGATTGTAAAATATTCAGCCAATGTCGGTGATAAATATGAATTTACGAATACCGACGGCATAAAAGTCACACGCACTGTCGTCAGCAAATCAACCACCGATGACTATTATATGGGATTCTGGCTCATAAAAGTCATCCAGGTCGAGCAAACGCAAGACGACCCGTTACTCGAGAAAATCACCTACGTCGCCAATCATAAATTCGGACTCGTAGGAGTGATAGTCCAAACCAAAAACGGCAAGTCTGTGAAGCTGAGTTTGATTCCGCCGAATGGGTAGGTTTTTTTTAGTCGTAAGTCGGTAAGTCGGTAAGTCGGTAAGTCTGTAAGTCTGTAAGTCGTAAGTCGGTAAGTCGTTAAGTTGTAAGTCCGTAAGTCGGTAAGTTGTAAGTTGGCAAGCCTTGAGGAAGATAGCATGTTCCGTCACACTGAGCTTGTCGAAGTGTTCAATACTTGCCAACTTTTTGTCGGCAAGCTGTGGGTCGGTAAGACAATCATCGAACCAATTATTGAAAAACATAGCCCATGATTTTAATCATGGGGTTAAAAGACGCTACAAGAATTCGTACACCGTTTCAACGGTTTTGAATGCTGAAAATGGTTGTAATTATTTCAACTTCGCACTATACATCCTATCCAACGGTTTCAACCGTTTAAATGCGAAATGAAATGGCGTTAAATCAAATACTTTCAATATGTTAACCAAAGAGCTGTTTTATAGATGTTAAATATGTCATCAACAGCTTGTCGAAGTGTTCAATACTTGCCAAATTTTAGTCATAAGTGGACAAGTCGTAAGTCGAAAGTCAGTAAGTCGTAAGTCGTAAGTCGGGAAGATAGCGATCGAACAATATCACAACATAAAAAACATAGCCCATGATTTCAATCATGGGGTTAAAAGACGCTACAAGAATTCGTACACCGTTTCAACGGTTTTGAATGCTGAAAATGGTTGTAATTATTTCAACTTCGCACGATACATCCTATCCAACGGTTTCAACCGTTTAAATACGACACACAGAATCGAAAAACGATAACTCAACTATTATCATTGTGTTGTCTATTGAGTAAATGAAAGTCTATTTACATGTTATATTCAGTTTGCCTAGAAGTTGCCCTGAAAAATACATGTACTTGTTTGATTACTACTGATTAAAACAAAATTTCCTTTGAATAATACGAGGGCTATTGTTATGAAATATATTAGAATTACAGTTATTTTTCTGATAGCTGCGCTACTGACTATTTCGGTGAATGCTCAGGGAGTTGCACAGGAAAATTCGACGCTTATTAACCCACCGATATCATTATGGACTAAAAATATAAGCGGTTCAATGGCCGGTAAACACGCTTATTTTCCGCAGATTTTGGTCGAGGGTAGTACCATTCATTGTACATGGGTCACCGATAGCGCGTACGCACAACGATTGATTATCTATAACCGATCGACAGATAACGGAAAAACATGGGAACAGCCTCGTATTGTCTATTCGTATCCTTCGTATGCAGGAGGTGGGCATAATGATGGTGGTAGGAACTACTACAAAATGGTCGTCAGCGGCACTTCGGTACACTTCTTTGTCAGTGATTATAACAAGCGGGGTACGTGGTATGGACGCTTGATTCATATTCGTTCATTAACGAATGGACAATCATTTGAAACACCCGTTTCATTATTCGAAGGCAATGATGCCTATCATATTTACAATGTACTTCCCAAGGTACAGGGCAATACTCTTTCGGTGGTGTTTTTGCACAAATGCAACTGGACATCGGCTGACACCTGCTACTATCTAAGCAGTACGAATAATGGCACAAGCTTCAGTAAAGACACGGTCTATACCACGCCGTCGTATGGTGGAGCGCCGGAAGACGTGCGCATTGATGGCTCTTCGGTGTATATTCCGTTTAGCTGGTCGTATTTCTATTATGGGTTTAATTACGGTCAGCAATGGGTGGCAGTATCGCATGACAACGGAAAAACATTTGCGAATGTAAAGCTATCTGTTCCAAGAGCGTACAACAACAACAACGACATGACGCTCATTACGATGGGTGAGAATCAGCCACCACGAGCCGCCTCTTCCAATCAAAACGTGTACATTCTTGGCTATGATTACCCAGAAAAAAACAAAGGGAGAATATATATCGCCCGATCTGCCAATGGCGGTACGACGTTCTTTGAGCCACAGACTATCGTATTCGACACAGGAGGAATTGGGATTGATTTTCCATTTGCGTCCATTACTTCAAAAGGAAAGTATGTCTATGTCACGTGTTCCGGCGCAGGCAATAAAGTGTATGTGATCAGCTCTTCAGACTATGGAGTGACCTTCTCATCACCAAAATTAGTAACGTCAAACAGCAATTCAAACACCTGTTTTGTGGCATCTATACTGTACCCTCGCTGCGTTGTGGACCCCAATGTAGCCGATGGCTCAAAAATTCACATCGTCGGAAGCTTTGGCACCTACATGTACAGCGACGATGGCGCACAATCATTTAAAGGTAATATTCAGCTTTTTCCATTCTCATTACGCAATACGCAGTTCGTCGATGTGGCCGTTGATGCTTCGTCATCCGTCCATGTCGTTATGAATGGCGGTGCATTCTATACCACATCCACCAATACCGATGTTGACATCTTCTACAGAAAACATTCCCCAACCGAAGTCTATGCACAGCAAAATGGTAACGGCAATAGATGCATGGTACTTGCAAGTGAACCCAACCAAGGAAAGCCCACCGGTGACCATCAATATGATCTCCTGCAAATACCGGCATCGGCAGCTACAAATCCTACAGGCGGCTTTACGATTGAAGCACGGATTAAGCCATTGAGCACAGAAATGACCTTTACTATTGCCTTCAAATCAGCGACCAACCATCACGAATATGGTTCGTATCATATTCGTGTCAATGATGGATGGGTGCGATGCAATGTAGGTACAGATGGTCAACCCATCTACTGGGTACAGAGCTCGACGCGATTACAGAAAGATATATGGACACACATTGCTCTTACCTATGACCCCAAAGCCAAAACTGAGAATGTCAAGCTTTATCTCAATGGATCACTGAGCGGCTCTGCTACCGTGAAAGGCACTATTATTCAAAGCAATGATCCATTACTTCTCGGACATATTACCGACTATCAGTATGTGGCTCATAGCTTTGCAATTGACGAGCTGCGCCTGTGGAATAGAGGCCTTACCGAACAAGAAGTGCGCGCAGGAATGGTTTCCTCAATAAGCGTCGGTGAAAGCGGACTCATGTCCTCTTATTCCTTCGATGGCGTCACATCAGATAAAACGCAAAAAGGATTCCCGGCAGTACCCATGTATCGCGAATCATATTCGGCTTCGAGTGATTCGATATTGTTTATTTCCCGTGTAACTCCAACAGAAGCAGGCAATACCGGCGATGCAACGGTTACGGTGTATGGCAGTGGTTTCAGCAAATCTACCCAACTAAAACTTCAGAAGTCCGGGCAACAGGATATCATCGTAAGCACTGTCAATTTTCAAAATCAGAAAGAACTCAATGCAGTATTTGATATTCGTGGCGCTGCAGAAGGAAAATGGGATATAGTTGCATCAAATTCAACAGAAACGGCATCGCTACAAAATGCAATTACTATTGAAAAAGGCGAACTTCCCGATCCATGGATTTATGTGAGTGGTCGCAGGATGGTATTGCTGAACAGGTGGAACAGTTACACAATTTATCTTGGCAATAGAGGTAATGTAGATGCGACGGGAGTACCATTTTGGCTCGCCCTTACCAATGACCCGCGGGTGGAAATTGAATTCGTGGATTTCAAGGTCGGCTGGTCGGACGAAGCAATAAACAAAGGGTATAATTCACAGCTTGCTTCGCTGCCTATCTTCGTGGAGGCGACTAAAATTAAGGGCGAAACCTTCAATTCAAAAGTGTATCCATTGTTCATTTCACGGATACCGGCTAATACTACAATCGCGTTGCATATTCGGATTCGTGCAGGGATGAATTTCCGTTTCAAAGCATGGATCAACGAACCATTCTATCAATCTCCACTCAATGTAGAGCTTGCTCAATGCTTGGTCTCATCGGTCACTGAGCGCTTAGTTGATAATACGGTAACTGCAATCCCGGCTGTGGGTTGCGCTTACAACGTAGCCAAGCTGTTCTATAATCCGTTCGATGATTACAAAGGCGCTAAAGACCGCACCGTCCTCAGCACTATTCGGGAATGGGGTGGTACTGCGTTGAACTGTGGCGTGAATTTAAGCGGAGTGGGAGCGGTCGCTACGTTCTTCGTCGCCTTTGTTTCAGACCTGGATAACTATGTCAATGACATTCGTGATTGTCAAAAACGTTTTCCAATGAAGGGTAGATTTGACGGTGATGTAGCTGCTGTTTCCTCTTTTGATCCGAATTCTATCAGTGGTCCACATGGGTATGGAATTGACAATTATACATCCAAAAAAACACCGCACTCCTACACCGTTTTTTTTGAGAATAAACCTTCGGCGACTGCTCCTGCGCACGAAGTAGTTGTCATCGATACACTCGATAAAACAAAATACGACCTCAGTTCTTTTATGTTCGGCAGTGTGGATATCGGTGACACAACAATTCCAATCACACCTACTTCAGCTCCACTTTCATTACTCGTTGACCTTCGTCCAAAACGTGATGCGATTGTACGTATTCAAGCATCGCTTGATAAGACAACCGGCATAGTGCGATGGGCATTCGAAACGTTAGATCCTGCTTCTATGCAGCCATCTGAAGAACCGACCGGAGGTTTTTTACCGCCAAATATAACACCGCCACAAGGAGAAGGTTCGGTATCATATTTAGTAAATGTCAGCCCGTATGTAAGTCATAAAGCAATAATAAGTAATCGTGCAGAGATTGTATTTGACGCAAATTCTCCATTGAAGACGAACGTTTATGTGACCGTAATTGACGACCGAGCTCCGCAGAGTAAAGTTAGTAAAGTTATTGTAACAAACGACTCTACGCTCGTCCTTTCGCTCGAATCTTCGGATGATGCGTCCGGCGTGCTCGATGCTGTCGTCTATATGTCGCTCAATGACAGCACGTATCAACCTACTACATCGAGCACAGCAGGCAACATGGCGAAATACAGTTTTTACGAAAGCGGCAAAGGCAATAAGTATGAATTTTACTCCATTGCCCGCGACAGCGTCGGGAATACAGAAGGATCAAAAAATAACGCAGAGGTGACAGATGTGCGTGATGAAGAATCAGAAACGTACAACAGTACAATCGATAAAATAATCCCCAATCCATGGTCACACCAAACCGTGATGAAGTTCAGCGTTGTACGCCGGGAATACATCACACTCGCCCTCTACGACCAACTCGGAAAACTCATTAAAATTCTCACAGAAGGGGTCTATGACAGCGGCAGCTACGAAATCCGCCTCAATGATGAGTACTTACCGGTGGGTGTATATCAGTGTGTAATGAGTACAAAAACCGGGCGAAGTGCGGTATCGACGATACGTGTCTGGAAGTAAGAAGCGTTTGCGCGATATCTTCAGCAGTATAATACATTTAGAAATTTAACGGCATACTATTTTTGTAAGTACAATTACCAAGAAAGATTAAACTATGACTACGCAACGATGGAACATGGTATGGCAATGGAATAGACGAGTAACGGCTGCGGTGTTTTTCTGCCTTACTTTCTCGGTTTACGCCCAAGACGAGAACAAAATAACCTCAAAATTCGACTTCATTCCCGGTGAGAAAGTCGTGTATTTTGATGACTTTACGTCCGACAATCTCGGCGACTTCCCGGCACTCTGGAACACCAATGGAAGCGGTGAAATCGTGACATCATCGAAATACCCCGGGCGCTGGCTTCAAATGACGGCAGGCGGGTATTATATCCCGGAAATTGTGGCTGATTTTACTGATAATTTTACAATAGAATTCGACATGGTGCCGCTCAATTCGAGTAATCTTGAGACGATTCAGGGCATCACCTTTCTCCTCGTCAGTGGTACGCTCAAATCGCCAAACGAAGGCGGCGCCATCCCCGGCAAATCGGGTCTCGGCATTACGCCCGAATATGACATGGTGAATTGGAGTAATTGGTCGGAAGCCGATGGCGGATATAAGGATAACGGGCAATCTCCGTATATGTTTATGTCCACCGAAATGACCCATATCTCCCTGTGGATTCAGAAACAACGCGTGAGAATGTACGCCGGAAACCGTAAGATTTTAGACCTCCCGCGCGGCTTGATTGCACCGTATAAGTATAACATTTTCAGGATACAAATCAGCGGTGAAGCTACTCCCCTTTTTAGTAATTTCCGCATCGCAGCCGGCTTGCCCGATATGCGGAATAAACTCCTAACAACGGGCAAACTCATCTCCTACGGGATATTTTTTGATGTGAATTCCGACGAAGTCAAGCCCGAGTCGGCTGGCACTCTTAAGGAAATCGCCCAAGTGATGAAAGACAATCCGCAGCTCTCGGTAAAAATCGTCGGGCACACAGACGCTGACGGCGATAATGCGCTCAATCTCGACCTCTCAAAGCGTAGTGGCGCAGCGGTCAAAAAAGAATTGGTTGAAAAATTTGGCGTTGAGGCCACGCGCTTAGAATCCGACGGCCAAGGCGAGTCCGAACCCATCGCCGCCAATGACACGCCGCTGAATAAAGCGAAGAATCGACGGGTGGAGTTTATTCGGAAATAACGTCAACGCTGAGAGCATCGGGGCGCAACCACTGCGAGCGGCTTGGTGTTACCCAAAAACCGAGGGCATCGCGAGGACGCGATACTCTCGGAAAAATCTTCCGAGCCCCTCGCTTCTTCGCGAGCGGCTCGGTGTTGGTCTTGCAGTTCGCGTTCACCGAGCCGCTCGTTAAGAA
>JBPOHH010000261.1:0-3021 GCA_052035765.1 Bacteroidota bacterium | reverse complement strand
TTTGTGCTCGTCCCGACGGCTGAAATTGCGCCCGATGTGATGCATCCGACAGCGCAAGCGACGATGAGCGAACTCTTGGCAGCATGCGTTGATACAGCCGAAGTGCTACTTTATGAACATGATAGATAATTCTATAATAATCTTCAAGGAAATAGTATGTTCTCCAAATTGATACCTTTTCTCTGCGTTACTCTTCTGCTCTCATGCGGCGGAAAAAAAGAACAAGCCATTCAGAGTTCCGGCGCAGGCGGCACGTCCTATGGCGGCGAATACCGCACGAACGAAGCCGGTGAACTCCGTTCGCTCGATCCGGTGGGAATTAACGATGCGACGTCGCATCATATCGCCGAACAGATTTACGATAATCTCGTGACGTTTGACGAAAAGCTCCATATCAAGCCGGAATTAGCAGAATCCTGGGAAGTATCACCCGATGGAATTACCTATACATATCATCTTCGTAAGGGAGTGAAATTTCATGATAATCCATGTTTTCCCAACGGCCAGGGACGTGAAGTTACTGCTGAAGATGTAAAGTATTCCTACACGCGTATTTGTGACATGCGGACCAACACTCGCGGCTTTGGATACTTTCAGGATAAAGTGCTCGGCGCGTCCGAGTATTTTGAATCGACCCGCAAAGCAATTCAATCGCAGTCCGAGCCGACTATTAAGGACATTCCCGGCTTTATCGTTGCCGATAAATATACTTTCCAGGTCAAGCTTACACGTGCCTTTGCACCATTTGAAAATTATCCTGCTCTTGGTGTAGCGATGATTCATCCCCGTGAAGCGGTGGAGTATTACAAAAAAGACTTTTTTCAGCATCCTGTCGGTACAGGACCCTTTGTATTTACGTCCTGGACGCCGGACAGAGAATGCCTGATGTCACGTAATCCGAGCTATTGGGAAAAAGACGAACACGGTAATCAGCTTCCGTTTTTAGATAAAATTAAATTTACTTTTGTCAAAGACTTAAAAGCGCAATTACTTGAATTCAAACAAGGTAATCTCGACGAAGCTTATCGGATTCCAAGTGAATTTTTTGCCGATATTGTGGGTGAAAAAAACGCTCCAAAAGGTGAGTATGCCAAATATCAACTTCTGAGTCTGCCGTCGATGTCCACACAATTCTACGGTATGCTCTTTACCAGTAAAGAATTCTCCGACAAGCGCGTGCGTCAGGCGTTTTCGCTGGCTGTCGATCGCGAACGTATTATTAAGTATGTGCTCAAAGGTCAGGCAGCAGGTCCTGGTTTTCATGGGATTATTCCTCCGTCAATGCCTGATTATGCATGCACTTCTATTGAAGGATACAAATTCGATCTAGATCGCGCCCGCAAGTTACTGGCTGAAGCCGGCTATCCGAATGGCAAGGGTTTCCCAACGGTGACCTTCCAGCTTAATTCAGGTGGTGGACGTAACTTACAGGTAGCCGAAGCAGTTCAGTCGATGCTGACGGAAAACCTGGGTGTTAAAGTCGAACTCAAAGAAGTCGAATGGGCGAAACATCTCGACGAAGTCGATGCCGGACATTCGATGTTCTTCCGCCTCGGCTGGATTGCCGATTATCCGGATCCGGAGAATTTTCTGAATCTGTGTTATGGCAAAATCGTTCCGCCCGAAGGCACTGCAAGTCCAATTAATCAAGTTCGTTACGTTAACCCTGCTTTCGATAAACTCTTCGACGAAGCGGTGGCGACGATTGACCGCACCAAGCGTCTCGATCTTTATCGCCAAGCCGAGCAAATCGCAATGAGCGATGCGCCGATGTTGATTTTGTTCTATGATGCCGACTATCGTTTATTACAACCCAACATCGAGGGATATCATAATAATCCGATGGACAGACGATATTACAAGCATATCTGGATCAATCCGGCAAAGCCGGCAGCGAAACGGTAAGTAATTTAATTGTAAGCAGATCGGGGAATGATGGTCATTCCCCGATATTTTTTTGTCCGGTTTTTGAAAGTACATATTGTCTCATTCCACCATCATCACCGAAACACAGAACTGGATACGCTCCGTCGTCATCGGCTGTAATTTTTGTCCGTTTGCTGCTAAAGCTATGCTGCGTAATACGATACGCTATACGGTGATGCCGGATTGCACTTCTGAAGAAGCACTTGATGGATTAACCGAAGAGTTCCGTTTTTTGTCTGAAAATGATACGACTGAAACATCTTTTCTCATTTTTGAACATTCCTTTGCAAACTTTGACAATTACTTGGATATTGTTCACTTAGCGGAGTCGGTCGCTGCGAGCAAGTCGTGGAAAGGTATATTTCAAGTTGCAGGATTTCATCCCGAGTACTGTTTTGCCGGCGAAGACGCCGATGACCCGGCGAATTTCACGAATCGCTCGATGTATCCGATGGTTCATATCTTACGTGAACGGAGCATCACCGCAGCTGTCGAACATTTCCCAAATCCTGATACAATTCCCGAACGAAATATTGAGTATGCACAAGGAAAAGGATTGAAGTATATGGAATTACTACGTGCCGCGTGTTTTACTTCATCATAACGTATGCAGTTTGATAGTTAAAATCATCTTCAATCATAAACAATCAGCGCCATCTGCGTGCCATTAACCGATGTCCTCAAAGCTTAAAGCAACGATCCTACTTGCCCTTACCGCCGTCCTCTGGAGTACGGGCGGACTGCTCATCAAAAGTGTGCAGTGGGATCCAATCGCCATAGCCGGGATGCGGAGTGCGATTGCATCACTTCTCTTGCTCGCATTATCCGGCAAACCGAAATTCACCTGGTCACGTGCGCAAATAGGTGGGGCGATTGCGTACATGGCAACAGTTGTATTATTTGTCATGGCAACAAAAATGACATCGGCTGCCAATGCAATTCTCCTCCAATATACCGGTCCAATCTATGTAGCACTCTTTGGTAGATGGTACTTAGGCGAGCGTACAACCCGGCTCGATTGGATTACAATTGGTGTCGTTCTCGTTGGAATGGGGATGTTCTTTATGGACTCACTTTCCACTGAAGGCATGGCAG
>JBPOHH010000479.1:0-6897 GCA_052035765.1 Bacteroidota bacterium | reverse complement strand
CGGATGTCCAGCTGTACGTAGTCTGGCTTATCGGCACAGCGCCGATTTGTACGGTATCACCCGAACAAAGCACGGCGTCCGAGCCGGCGTCGGTGAGTGAGCCGTACGAGGTGCAGATTTTGGCGATCGTCACGCTGGCAGGATTGCCGATTCTCTTATTGGTCGGCACGGGGAAGGAAGTAGCAGAGCCCTCATCGCCGGAACAAATCCCGAAGAACAAACTTGAGCTGCCGTAAGGGATTGCAAAACCACCATAGTCGTTACTGGTAGAACCAAACAGCGTCGAGTATTTCGCCTCACCTGTTGATTTATTGAATTGTGCGAAAAATCCGTCGGACGTCCCACCTTTAAATCCCTGCTGAATCGAATATGTCCACGAAGGATTTGTGGCAACATTAATAACCGGGAAGTTACTTGAATTCCCGGCAATGCCGCCAACCCATATATCATTATCAGGACCAAAGGCGATGGTTTGACCATGATCAACGACACCGTATTTCCAAACATCATTAGGAAAATCGGTGCCACCAAAAAGCCGTGACCATGACGCACTGTTCCTATTGCCATTAGCGGTGCCGAGAGAGAAAATACAAACATCGCTTGTACCATTGATGATATAGGTGCCGATGGTCACATCAAAGAGCGTATTGCTTTGAGTAGTCCCTACCACATAGAGATTATTGTTGTCACAAATTATATCATTGGCAATACCACATCCATGAAAAGTCGCCCAGCGGCGCTGTCCATTTGGGTCCAAGCTTGCAACGGTAATTTTGTAAAAATTAGTATCATTGACCGGTTGAAATGTGCCGGCTGTCGTCGGGAATCCACTCCCCCATGCCTCACCGACTGTGTATATATTTCCCGAATTATCAGTTGCTACACCACTGAAATAATTAAACGTTAATTCAGCACTTGCTGCATTATTACCAAAGTACGTAGCCCAAAGGCGACTCCCGGAAGAGTTAAATTTGGTGACAATAGCGACACCCTGAGAGTTTGAATTGGTTGGTTGAAAAACCGAACCAGAGGTAGGAAAATTAGTCGAATGTGTCCAGCCGACGACAATTATATTATTTGATGGATCCGTTGTGACCGACCATGCTTCGCCCAAACCGTAACTTGATAACCAAATGAACGCTCCATTGCCTGAAAATTTAACAACTTGCGATGGTCCTGTATATTGTGAAGTTACAAAGACTATATCGTTGTTTCCATCAATAGTTAGAATATTGGTTGGAAGATACAATGACTTCGACGTCTCATATCCGGTTCCGCCATAGTACGTACCCCAGAGCCGAGTACCGGTATTATCAAATTTTGCAAGGTAGCAATCACGTCCTGCGCCTTGGGCTTCGCTCGGAGTGTAGGTGGTTTTGTAAGCTCCTGTTGATGCAGGAAAATTATTTGAACTCACCCCTCCGATGATAATAATATTTCCATTAGCATCAAGCCGCATTCCCTGAAGACCTTGTCCGGTATAGATTCCAATCGGGTCAACATCAGGTCCAATTTTTTGATAGGTAGCCCAGACGACCATGGGATCAATGACAAGCGTCTGCGAGTGGTCGTATTCCCCGACATTAAACCCATAACTATTTTTATTTTTTAAAAATTGCGTGGAAATTTCACTTCCATTCTGAAAGGAAATTGGCGATTCATCGCGAATACTTCCAAGCGGAGTCGTAGCGGTGATGAGTCCTGAATTCTGCGCAATATCAGCACCTGTGTAGCGCATTCTGATCTGACGGTAATCGCCGCCGGGATGGACGATAAACTCATATTTCAGCCCACGTTCGGTCGATTTCCAGATAGCATCGATATGCGGATAGAGGTCGTGCACGATGAGTTTCGCGTAGGACGGAACATGGGTAATTCCTTGTGGACAATGTGCTAAGTAATAATTGGTGTAATCGGTTGCTTGGTTCGTTCCTGTAATCTGCGCGTTCGGATTGGCACCGATAAATTCCATGTCCATTCTGTAGAGTTCGGTGATGACAGGCACCATGGTGTCGATTCGAATTGGCAATTCTTTGGGCAGATGCCGCAATTGCTGATTGGGTCGCAATTCGATTTTTGGAAAGACATAGCTCACGCGTGAAGAGGTAAAGTACGCCTGCACGCTTCCGGACTGTCCGGCGACGTATCGTATCTCGGGCACGGGCAGATTTGCCGTGCTGATGATTTGTCCGTGATTAGCCGTAAAAGTCGGCGTGGGAGTGCTCAGTGTCGGAGGATTTTCGGCCGCCGATGCCCATTGAAATGCAAAGAAAAATACACAAAGTAGAAAGCGCATAGCACTCCTCTCCCGGGAAATTGAACGAGAAATATTGTTTGACTTAACAATTTAAAGAATGATAACTTACGGCAATTTCATTTGCTACCCAAAGATTTATTAAACTCAGCTTGCACGACCAAGTCGCTCGTTCAAAAAGACGATGAAATGACAGACGCACATATCCTCAATTCTCCAAGAAGTTCCGCAATAAATAGACGGTGTCAGAGTATTAAAAACAGGAATATAATTTTTTTCTTTGCTTATCGGGAAAAACGTCCTAACTTTGCATGAAAACTAACCGCAAAACGAATTAACACCCTCGTTTTTGCCAGAAAAGCTCCGCTAAGGTTCTCCTTCGCAAATCGACAAATCCTAACAACAAATGCTCGTTAAACTTCAACAGACATGTAGTGTGCGTTCTTGCAACGTGACCACTTTTGTATTAACCCCTATCCACAACCCCAGAGGAATCTATGGCAAATGATACTCCCGCCTCCCATGTAATTAACATCGCCGACCTAAAAGCCAAAAAAATCGTCGAACTCACCCAAATTGCCAAGTTACTTAATATTGATGACTATTCAGACTTACGGAAGCAAGACCTGATATTCCGTATTATCGAAGCGCAATCACTCAAACAAAGCAAAGATTTACAGTCCGAGGGTACAGTTGGTGAAGGTGTCCTGGAAACATTAGGCGACGGATATGGATTCCTGAGAGCTGCAGACTATAACTATCTTCCTTCACCGGACGATATTTACGTCTCCCCATCGCAAATTAAAAAATTCGGGCTCCGGACCGGCGATACGATTCGCGGTCATGTGCGCCCACCGAAAGAAGGCGAACGGTTTTTCGCCCTCCTCAAAGTCGAATCAGTGAATTTTGTGTCGCCGGACATCATGCGCGACCGTACGATATTCGACAACCTCACTCCTCTCTATCCCGACAAACGCCTCAAGCTCGAAACATTACCCACCGAAGCATCGACCCGTATTATTGATATTTTATCGCCAATCGGTAAAGGTCAGCGCGGATTGATTGTCTCGCCTCCAAAATCCGGCAAAACAGTGCTCCTGCAAAAAATGGCCAATGCTATCGCCCGTAATCATCCGGAAGCGAAGCTTATCGTGCTTCTTATCGATGAGCGCCCGGAAGAAGTGACCGATATGCAACGTTCGGTGCGTGCAGAAGTCCTTGCCTCAACCTTCGATGAGCCACCCGAGCGCCACGTACAGGTCGCCGATATGGTACTCGAAAAAGCCAAGCGTCTCGTGGAAGCAAAGCAGGATGTGATTATTCTTCTCGACTCGATTACCCGTTTAGCCCGCGCGCATAATACGGTGACTCCTCACTCCGGCAAGATTCTCTCCGGCGGTGTCGATGCCTACGCCCTGCACAAGCCAAAACGTTTCTTCGGCGCAGCCCGAAATATCGAAGAAGGAGGTTCGCTCACAATCATCGCAACCGCCCTGATTGACACCGGCAGCAGAATGGACGAGGTGATTTTTGAAGAGTTTAAGGGAACGGGAAATATGGAACTTGTGCTCGACCGGAAATTATCCGAGCGTCGCATCTTCCCGGCAATTGATGTCAATAAATCGGGTACACGGCACGAGGAATTGCTGCTCACACCGGAAGAACTCAACCGTATCTGGATTCTCCGCAAAGTGCTCAGCGAGCTCACGCCAATGGATGCAATGGAGCTTATGCAGGAACGCCTCCAAGCCACGAGAAGCAATCGTGAATTCTTGCAGGCATTAAATAGTTAATTCTCAACGTTTATTTTATTAATATTTGGAGTAAAGATATGAAAATGACAGTGATTGGCGCCGGGAACGTAGGCGCTACAACCGCCGAACGCATCGCCTACAGCGAGCTCGCGCATGAAGTAGTGCTCCTCGATATCGCCGAAGGTGTGCCGCAGGGGAAGGGCTTGGATATGTTCGAAGCTATGCCGGTACTCGCATCCGATACACGCGTCCGCGGAACAAATAATTATGAAGATACTGCTGATTCAAATTTTGTGATCATTACCGCAGGTCTTGCCCGCAAGCCGGGTATGAGTCGTGATGACTTGCTCGCAGCTAACGCCAAAATCGTGGGCTCATGCGCTGAGCAGGCATTCAAATACTCGCCGAATGCATTCTATATCATCGTATCGAATCCATTGGATGTGATGACACATGTCGTTCTCCAAAAAACAGGACTCCCACGTAACCGCGTTCTTGGTATGGCAGGTGTGCTCGATACTGCCCGCTATCGTACCTTCATCGCGATGGAACTCAACGTCTCCGTCGAAGACATTCAGGCATTCGTTCTTGGTGGGCACGGTGACTCTATGGTGCCGCTTCCACGTTACACAACTGTTGCCGGTGTGCCGATTTCCGAGCTCATGCCGCAAGATCGCATCGACTCAATCGTGCTCCGCGCGCGTAATGGTGGTATTGAAATCGTCAACTTCCTCAAAACAGGCAGCGCGTATTATGCGCCATCAGCATCGGCTGTGCAAATGGTCGAATGTATCGTTAAAGACAAGCGCCGCATTCTGCCCTGCGCCGTTGCATTGAACGGTGAATATGGTCTCAATGACGTCGTCGTCGGCGTTCCGGTAAAAGTAGGTAAAAACGGTATCGAAGAAATCTTCGAAATCACCCTCACACCGGACGAGCAAGCCGCCCTCAACGCCTCGGCAGATGACGTAAAGTCAAATATCGCAAAGCTCGCAACAATGGAATATTAATTCATTGATTGATAAAAAGATAAGCGGGAAATTCTTAAATGAATTTCCCGCTTTTTTTTGTTTGAAATTGTTGGTTCGCAGACAATTTACGTGGAAATAGCAGACCACACTCCACGATGACCGGCACGCCACGATTACTTTCATCGTTAACGTAAATCTGGGGTAACTTTCCGACATACCGGCAAAGAAAACAAGAATGTTAGGTGGATGTATGATGAGTGTGCACCTCCTCCATCCCTGAAAGGGATGAATATCAATAGCCACCGATGAAATCGGTGGAGAAAGGTAGTGTTCCCCCCCCCACCAAACCCCAACGGGGTTTAATGACGGTATGGGCGTGATTAAACCCCGGTGGGGTTTAGGGATTACGTGCCTGTGTCCCCCGCATTTCATGCGGGGCTATTGAAATTGAAGCCCGTTGGGTTTCTCGAATGTCTCCCTCTCGTTATCCCGAATACATAGTATATAATCATAAAAAATCAGCGGCATCAGCGTGCTATTCTTGTTTATTGATTACTCTTGCCAGAGTTTTGTATCCGATTTTTGATTATCGAAATTGCTAACTGTTCTTTATTGAGAATAGTCGCAATCCAGTAACCTTTACCCCAAACTCCTTTGCCGGGATACAGCGATGAATCCTTAAAACTCAACAGAGTAGCTGTTCTGCTCTTAAGGCGTGCGATTTTTTGCGGAAGTGAAAGTGGGTCGGCCAACACAAGTAATTGTACGGTGGTCTCTGAAATATGGAGAAATTGTACATCAAGATTGCCGGCTACTCTATCACCATTTACACCTGTTAGCTCGATTATAGATTCCCTGAGATGCATTTGCGCTTTTTCAGTGAGTGGTATTCCCGGCGGGTTGGGTGGTATGTTTTTATATGATTTTTCAAATGGTTCCGATAGTGAATACGTAATCCCACTTTTCGTATAAGTATTATAAATATCAGCAAGTTCTGTCCAATCGCCACGACTATCCCAAATCGGAAATTCACCTCTGGTCGTCCAAACGATATGAAAGAGAATTTTGCCCATACTTACCCGCTCATCTTCTGTAAAATTTCCGTGCGTTGTGCGGTAATTTCCATCAGGCGTTGGAGGAGGGTGAGGGATTCTTCGTGGGAAACGGTGCGCATTTGGGATTGAATCGCCTGTTTTTCGCGGTCGATGGACTTGATTTGCATCTTCATCAGCGAGTCGGTGAGCACGCGGCGGGCATTTTCGGCAGGCACTTCTACCTTGAAATCGAGCCATTTTTCGCTTGGCATCTCGCGTTGCATGGCAATTTCGGTGATGATGTGCATGTTCTCGGCGCTGATGGAAGCATTGGCAACAAGGGACGAAAATATATTCTGAGCGCCACGACTAAGCGCTTCGTTGGCAAGGAGAAAGACACGTTTGGCGGATTCGGTGAAAAACAGCATTTCTGTAATGTTGAGCTGCTCGACCATGTAGCGCAGGGCATTCGGCACAGTGAGCGCAATGCGCAGAACGAGTTTTTCCTCGGGGAGGAGAGGTTCGGTCATAGCCGGCTCCTGACGTCTTACGAGCGCTGTGTCTTGCGATGTAGAAGTCGTTGCCATATCTTGTGTTAGAGTCTGTGCTTGCTGTTCGTACTGCTGCGCCGGACCGGTCTTTTGCGGCGATTTTGCGGTATTTGCGCGGCGGACTTTGGTGAGTTCGTCGTAAATTTTCTGGAGCTGCGAAGCGCTCAAATCCAATCGATCCGACACGCGGCTCATGAGGAAATCATGCTGTAGCGTATCGGGCACTTTGGCAATAATCTGCACCAAGTTGCGGATGGCTTCTGCCTTGCCGGACGGAGAATCGAGGAGGTTACCCGCCTTCATCACGTCGATTTTGAAGTCCAGAAATGGCTT
>JBPOHH010000888.1:0-3048 GCA_052035765.1 Bacteroidota bacterium | reverse complement strand
CGGATGTCCAGCTGTACGTAGTCTGGCTTATCGGCACAGCGCCGATTTGTACGGTATCACCCGAACAAAGCACGGCGTCCGAGCCGGCGTCGGTGAGTGAGCCGTACGAGGTGCAGATTTTGGCGATGGTAACAGCATAGGGAGTACCAAGTCTTCGATCGGTAGTAATAGGAAGAGATGTGGGGTTGCTGCTGGTTATACCATAGAATAAATTAGAGCTGCCATACGGTAATGCATATCCGCCTGTCTCCTGGCCACTCGAACCGAAAAGAGTGGAATATTTTACATCCCCATCGGATTTGTTGAATCTAGCAAAGAAACCGTCAGATGAGCCACCTCGATGAGATTGCTGGATATTGTACGTCCAAGGTGGATTTGTGCCTACACTAATGACCGGAAAATTGCTTGAATATCCGGCAAGACCGCCTACCCAAATATCATTATCCGGACCAAAGGCGATACTTTGTCCAAAATCTGTCGTACCATAGACCCAGGCAGTGACGTCAGTACCGCCGAAGAGTCGTGACCACGAGGAAGCGTTTCGATTTCCATTTCCGGTACCAAGCGAAAATATACACACATCTGCTATGCCACTGATAATATACGTACCAATTGTTACATTAAAGAGTGTTGCACTTTGGGTGGTCCCAACAACATAAAGATTGTTATTATCACATATAATATCATTGCCATAGCCGCAGCCATGGAACGTAGCCCAGCGGCGCTGTCCACCGGCGTCCAAACTTGCGACCGTGATTCTAAAAAATGAACTGCTATCGTTTACAGGCTGAAAAGTGCCGCTCGTGGTTGGGAATCCACTGCCCAATGCCTCCCCGGTCATATAAATATTCCCTGAGTTATCGGTGGTCACCGCATTGATGTAGTTCAAATTTGTTCCACCGCCGGCTGTATTCTTACCAAAATAAGTTGCCCAAAGCTGTGCACCTGCCGTAGATAATTTTACGACTGTGCCGATGCCGGTTGAGTTAGCATTGGTAGATTGAAATACAGATGCAGTCGTTGGAAAATTGGTCGATTGGGTCCAGCCGGCGACGATGATATTATTTGATGGATCAACAGTTACACCCCAAGCCTCGTCAAAGCTACTGCCTCCGTAATAGGTAGCCCAATCTCGAGATCCATCCGCAAATAACTTCACGATAAACATATCAACATTTCCACCAAACGTTGATTGAAAAGCATCTTTAAGAGGAAAAGTACCGGTGGTAGTGGTGCCGACAAATACTATATTATTATTGGCATCAAGTGCCAGGGTATTCGTTGAATATTGACTGCCTAAAGGTTCAAAAGCGGTACCGCCGTAATACGTACCCCATTGCCGAGCACCAAATTTATTGAATTTTGCTACATAGCAGTCTCTACCTTCCAATGAAACCGGATTTATGACAAAGGACGTTTGAAAAGCACCGGTAGAAGCAGGAAATGAACCGTTGAGTACGCCGCCCATTATGACGCTGTTGCCATCGGCATCAATTCGCATTCCTTCAATATCATAAGGACCTAACTGATGGGTACCCCAGACGATCATCGGGTCGATGATAAGTGTCTGTGATGTGTCATAGTTGCCTACATTAAATCCATAACTGTTGTTAATTTTAAGAAATTGAGTTGCTATTTCACTTCCCTTCTGAAAGGACACCGGTGATTCATCCCGAATACTTCCAAGCGGTGTAGTGGCGGTGATAAGTCCTGAATTCTGCGCAATATCAGCACCTGTGTAGCGCATTCTGATCTGACGGTAATCACCACCGGGATGGACGATGAACTCATATTTCAGCCCACGTTCGCTCGTTTTCCAGACGGCATCGATATGCGGATAAATATCCCGCACGATGAGTCCTGCAAACGACGGAACATGGGTGATACCATCCGGACAATGCGCTAAGTAATAATTAGTATAGTCAGTTGCCTGATCTGTTCCGGTAATCTGCGCTTTCGGGTTTGCACCGACAAATTCTACATCCATTCTGTAGAGTTCGGTAATGACAGCCATCATCGAGTCGACCCGTTTAGGAAGTTCTTGTGGAAGGCGCTTTAATTGTGGCTTGGGCAGAAATTCTATTTTGGGGAATACATAGCTGACACGGGTCGGAGTAAAATATGCCTGTATACTTCCGGACTGACCGGTCACAAACTGAATCTCCGGCACAGGCAGATTTGCCGTGCTGATGATTTGTCCGCGGTTAGCAGTAAACGTCGGTGCAGGCGTTGGGAGCTGAGGCGGAATTTCTGCCGCCGTTACCCATTGAGATATAAAGAGTAATACACATAGTAGAAAGCGCATGAAACTACCCTGAAAAATTGCAACTAATAAATATAATTTGACTTAACAATTTAAGAGTTGATAACTTACGGTAATTTCCGTTTCTGCCCAAAGTTTTTTTAATTTCATGGTATAATTTACTTCATCACGCTCACCCGCAGCGTTTTTGTGGTATTCGGCGCCTGCAACCTGAGATAATACACACCACCACCGGTCAGCGAGAGTTCAATGGATTTTTTATACGTCCCCGCTCCTCTCACCGCCTCGTCGATTATCATCACTTCCCTGCCTAATACATCAATAAGTGAAAGCTTTACCGCCGATTCTTCACGGAGCGTGTATTCAATTTCAGCATTCCCACTCGCAGGATTGGGCACCATGCTCAAGCGTACGACCTGCGTCGGCTGATAGAGCCGCACGCCGCCCTCACGACAAATATCGGCGAGCACAAGTTCGCCGTTTACCCGCGCAGCCGTGACGACTCCCGTACCGTTAAGCCATTCGAAGGTAAGGAGTTCGAGGTTCGTGCGTTCTGCATTGCCGAGCGTGGCTTCTGCCGGAATTAAAGCAAGAATATCACTTCCGCTTTGGCGTGTGCCGGTAATTTCTACTTCGCATCGGTCGCTATTTGTTCCGCTGTTGCAGACAATCGCAGGGTCGGTGATATGGAGAATTGTACGGTTGAAGCCGACTTTTGCTTTGAAGTTTGTGGCGCCCGATTTTGCAAGTCCATTCTCACTTGTAAGCTTGAGTGTTACTTGTAC
>JBPOHH010000299.1:0-2558 GCA_052035765.1 Bacteroidota bacterium | reverse complement strand
ATTAAGAGCTTCCGGATCACCTTCTACCCCATCTCCTTCAAAATTCGATTTGATTGTAAAACTAACCGAACCGCTTTGCGGATACGAATCGGTCGGGGATGCGGCGATCGAATTGTATTTATACTTGTGAACGTATTCGTATGAATACGAATACAATTCGTATGCATAAGCCATTTTCCAAGACAAATTATTTGAGCCGTTGATAATCAGATTACCGGTTTCGGCATTAAATTCATCAATATTAGTCAGCGTTATGTCTTGATCCGTCGAAAGGTCGAGCATATTACCGGGTGTGCCGGACTCAAAATCCACATCATATTTATACTCCATCTTATCTGTAGATTCAGTCGGTTGACCATTGCCATCGCGGGGCGTAAATCTGATTCTCCACTCATAACTTTCATCATAACTTTCACTGCTGTACTGATAGGCATCAGACCACCAACCGGTTGACGCGTCGTAAGCCCATGTCATGGCGCGGTTTAATTTTTTCTTTTTTTCGGTTTTAACTGCCCCCACACTCACACCGCTTGTATAATCAATCGCATCACCCACACTATGATATGCATCTTGCAGATTATATTGATTGTTAGAAAAAGCCGTCATGGCTTCTTCCTGAGTTGCAAAATTTTCCGGCTGAAGCTCATCATCACCGCCACACGACAGTATGAACGCCGCCATAGTCATTGTAAATAAACGCAATACGTTTTTCATAATTACCTCCCTTGGTTTTATGAATATACCATGAAGATATGACAAGTGCGGCACGATGCCAATAGATTTAATAAAAAAAACCGCCCGGCTCTATGACGAACCGAAGCGGTTTGGTTGTAATCCAATAAGAAAGGGGAAATTTATGCCGGTGTTACTTCATTGGTATCCAAATTAAGAATAAAAGAAAAACCGCCGAATTCGAGCAGCGCCGTATTGTCTCCGTCGAACGTTATCTTTCCGGCGACATAATAATTCAATGCATCACCACCTTCTTCACCTATCTCACCTTCAAACTTGGAACGAATGGTGAAACTGACCGAACCGCCTTCAGGATAGTCACCATCGGGTGATATCTCTAGAGACTTATAGGTATATTTATGACTATAATCATACGTGTAATCATACGTGAGGTACGAATAATCCCAAACATAACTGATTGCATTCGTACCATTTAATACAAGATTTCCGGTCGCTGCACGATACGCATTGACGCCCGTCAACGTCATATCGGCACCCAGATCCATGTCATATGAATAATATGTGTTTGCCCCGTTATAAAGATAATCGTATTTATATTCCATTTTTGAAGTTTCATCCGTCGAATACCCATTAGCATCACGCGGTGTAAAACGAATGTTCCATGTGTAATCATAATTATACCCGCCGGATGAATTGGTATACTCGTCCGTCCACCAACCCGTAGATGCGTCGTACGTATAAGTCATTGCACGGTTAAGTTTCTTGGAATTATACGCGGAACGTTTGTCTAATCCAAAACCTGAAGCCGCATCAATTGCTCCTTCCGCGGCATCCAAAGCCAGCAACATATTCGATTTATTTGCATTCAGCGCCGTGAGGGCTTCTTCCTGCGTTCCGAATTCTTCCGGTTTGGCGGCATCATCACCACCACATGAAGTCAACGCAACCAACACCAAAATACAAGCCCCTGTCATTAGATGTTTCATAAAATCCTCCCATTGATTTTAATGATTACTTATGATCGAAATTTACCTTACGGCTTTACGTTTGTCTATGATATCCAACATACTTTTCAAAAAATCCGCGCGGCCCATTAGAACCGCGCGGTCCTCACGCACGAGCAACTTTTTAAAGCTGCAGTACGAATACTTGATCACATCTTGAGTGCGTTTTGTAAAACGCGCTGAATATCGCCGGATTTACCATTCATAAGCACATAGTCAATCTCAAGGCTGGCGAAAAGTTTAGTCGCCGTATCCCAGTTGGATGCCGTTATCGCTTCATACCCTTCCCGAACCAATACCTGGCGTATAGCTGATAATTCATCAATGTCTTGATTAAAAATGAGAACCTTTTTTTTCACTATGAAATCCCTGATAATGGTATTGTAGGATTATCAATTGCTGTGCCAAAAATTAACATTAAAAAAATCAACCTCACGCTGTCCTAAATCGTAAAATGTGTTACAATAATACGACAGACCGAAATGTGTAAATGGTCGCAAAAATGCTACGCGATTTCAGGAATGGAGCTTGGGAAGGGAAAGAGAGAGCTATAAAAGAGCTATTCTGAGTCGGATATGCCCAGTTGATTGAGCATACGAAAAAAATGGGTGCGGTTGATGCCAAGCATTTCGGCGGCTTTGGATTTATTGTTGTTACTTTTCCGCAGTGCGCGTAATACGAACCATCGCCGAAAATCCGTTTCCGCGTCTTCGAGCGACAAATCTTTGTCTACCTTATATCCGCTTTCCGTTTTGGAAACAATTTCCGGAGGTAAATCCTGCACTTCGATCTGCGTGCCGGACGAAAGAATGATCGCACGTTGAATGACATTTTCCAATTCACGAATATTGCCGTGCCAGG
>JBPOHH010000862.1:0-5745 GCA_052035765.1 Bacteroidota bacterium | reverse complement strand
GAAATAATTACATTAGAAAAATTTAAAGTGCCTAAAATTTGAAATTTTAGGCACTTTTTCTTTTTATGGTAATTTAATCTCGATTTTGACAACTAATATTTGCCTGTTAACCGGCTTTTCGGTTGTTTCGCACTGTGATTTGTGGGAGAAAGTGGGGGAAAACGCGATTTTCCCGCAAATCGTGGGTGAAAGTGGGGAACGTAATTGCAGCAGAGGATGAAAACAATTACTCCAACGGAAGTGTACAATCACGATGTCATTTTTCAAAGGTCAGGAAGTATTTTCGATAGATAATAAGGGGCGCGTGAATATCCCTGCTAAAATGCGTAAAGCACTTTCGCCGGAAGCAAACGATACCTTTATTATTACCCGTGGTGCTGATAAGTGCGTCGTCGCTTATCCGCTCAACGAGTGGAAGAAATACGAAGAGCAGTATGCGAAGCTTGATCAGTTTGATGAAAAAAACAGATTCTTCTTACGAGTGATTTTAGCGTGGAGCGAGGAGACGGAGATAGACGCACAGCAAAGAATCTCGCTCTCGAAAAAATATCTCGACTTTGCAGGAATCGAAGGGAAAGTGACTATCGTCGGTATGATTGATCATATAGAGTTTTGGAATCCTGAAGAATTTGACCGCTACATTTCGACGTATAATGAGTCTTATGAAGATGTAGCAGCACAGGTAATGAAAAAGTAAATTCGCACCTCATTCTTAGCAGATGAAAAAACGACGTCCCGATCATCAAGCCGCACCCGAATATGATTATCATATCCCGGTGATGCTCCGCGAAACATGCGATTATCTGATAACGGACACAAGCGGACTCTATATTGACGGTACACTCGGCGGTGGAGGACATTCGGCAGAGATTCTCTCTCGGCTCTCAGAAGGCGGAAAATTATACGCTTTTGATGCCGATGAACAGGCAATCGAACACTGTACACAAAAATTTCAGGACGAGCTGTCAAAAGCTGAGCAATCCAAGCTCGTACTGATAAACGACAATTTCATTCGGGCATGCAGCATAGGGGAACTTCGGGGGAAGGTACTCGGTCTTCTGCTTGATTTGGGCGTTTCTTCGAGACAGCTTGATACTGGCTCGCGGGGAATTAGCCATCGCTTGAACTCCCGCCTAACGATGAGTTTCGGTTCAAGCGGCAATTCAGCAGAAGACCTCCTGAATAGATCGGACGAAAGGACCATCGAATCCATTCTGAAAATGTATGGTGAAGAGCCTTTCGCAGGAGGTATAGCGCGACGGATAATAACACGCCGTCGCGCTGCTCCTCTCCGGACTACCTTTGACCTCCGCTCCGTCATCGAAGAAGTCGTACCGCCACACATGCTCTCCAAGTCCATCTCCCGCACCTTTCAGGCACTCCGCATTGCCGTCAATGATGAAATTAATATCTTAGAACAAACCCTCCGTGGGATTATTCCCGTTCTCGCTCCGCACGGAAGAATCGTCGTTCTCTCCTATCACTCTCTCGAAGATCGGGTCGTCAAAAATGTCTTTCGCGAGCTCTCGCATGACACCGAAACAACACCCAAGCAACTCCACATCCTCACACCCAAGCCCTTGCCACCATCCGACGATGAGATCCGGTATAATCCGAGAGCACGCAGCGCGAAGCTCCGAGTAGCTGAGAAATTACCATAGAAATAGTCATGAAATCCTCCACTAGCGCCTTTTGCGCCTCTTGCGTTAAAATCATAAATCGGTGTGGACGGCAATGGGTGACCGCAAGCCGCACACTTGGAAATAGCAGAACGGGAACAAAAATTACTCGTCCCGTCAGCATTTCGTAAAAAATCAGTAGATTGCTGTCAGATTTTACATAATTAACAGTGAAATTCCATGACAATTCACGAGTTACGCGAGTATTGCCGCACGAAAAAAGGTGTGAGCGAAGAATTGCCCTTCGGCGATGATGTTCCGGTGTTTAAAGTGATGGGGAAAATGTTCGCACTCGTCCCACTGATGGTGGACATTCCGCGTATTAATCTCAAGTGTTTACCTGAGGAATCTCTTGAACGCCGCGCCCGGTATGATGCCGCACAGCCGGCGTTTCACATGAATAAGCAGCATTGGATTACCGCGCTCAGCGACGGTACGATTCCGCGCCAAGAGCTCTGTGAATGGATTGACCGTTCGTATGAAATCGTGGTGCAAAAGCTCACCAAAGCCAAGCAGAAAGAGCTCGCAGAATTCGAATAAGTAATTGTATTATTATTCAAAGGACATTGAAATGTCAGGACTTACACTCATTGGCAAGAATTATTCATTTACCCATCGTATTACCAAAAGCACACTCGACGGTGTGTCGCAGGAAGAGTCGCTCCGCGCTCCGGATGGCGGCGGGAATTGTATTAATTGGATACTCGGGCATATACTCCTCACGCGGGACTCAATGCTCGAATCGATGGGCAAAGCGCGCTTGTGGACCGATACCGAAGCCCGGAAAATCTACGAACGGGGTTCGGCGCCACTTACCGAGAGCGGCAATGCCGTCGAGCTTGCGGTGCTACTCGAATTATTCGACCGAACGCAACCGCAGCTATTGGAAGGAATTGAGCATTTGGAGCAGCATCCGACGGAGGATGGTAAGCTCGAAGGCACGATTGCTTTTTTGAATTTTCATGAGTCGTATCATTGCGGTCAATTAGCAATTCTGCGGCGGATGCTTGGCAAAGAAAGTATAATTAAATAACAGATTTACGTAGCGAACAATGGCTCTTTCATATTTATTTGGTCAGGCGCATAAGCTCCTGAGACGTAGGTTTGCTTCCGCACTGCGGATCGCGCTTTCTACCGGACTACTTGTACTCGGCGCTGCGATAAGCGCTACAGGGTATTATGGCGTAACTGCTGAAATAGCAGAGCTTTCAGGTAATTTAGTGCTTTCGGTCTTTGCAGCTCCGGGGACCGACAGCTCGGAAACAGCATCAATCCTGCGTCAGGTGCGTTCGCTGCCTGAAGTATCGTCTGCCGAGCTCATCACACCCGAGCAGGCGAAGCGGGAATTCTCGAAGAATGTCGGTGAAAAATTAGATAATTTATTGCCAAATAATCCATTTCCGGCGGTGATTAAAGTGCATTTGCAGCCGGCGGCATGTTCGCAGGAAACGCTGAACATGGTCGTGGAATCCTTCAAGCGCATCAGTTCCGTCGAGGATGTACTCTATAATGTGGGATACGCGCAGGCGCTGTTTTCACGGTCGCGTCAGACGTCGCTCTTGATATTTGGCGGTGCAATTGGTATTAGTGCGGTGTTTTTGCTGTTTCTCTACTTTTCATTGCGTGCCGAGACCGCCGCCGGAGGTGAAGAATTATACGTGATGACGCTCCTCGGTGCCTCACGGGGTTTCGTCGCTCTGCCGCATATCCTCTTTGCATGGTATGCATGTGCTGCCGGTATTGTCTTGGGAGCAGGTGCGGCTGTCGGCGGATATTATCTGGCGCTGCCGATGGTGCCGTGGCTGGTAACGGTGCCGACACAATATCTCGAAATCAGCGGCGCTGCGGTGGGGATGCTGGTGCTGCTATTGTCGGTGTGGACTGCATTTTCAGTGCAGAAAAAACAGTAAGTCATCTCCTCTTGAACGAGTACATTACCTCATACTGAGTACGCTATGGCCACCCCAAAAACAACGATTAAAGATAAAAAACGCTCAATGAAGCGGCGCCGGCTGATCATCGGTGGAGCGCTTTCGGCGACACTCCTGGGGTTCGTACTCTTCACTAATCACGGACTCCTGAAACGGCTTCAGCTCGAAATGCGTCAGCAATCCATCGACCGTGAAATTGAACGCCAGCGTCTTGTCACCGACTCACTGCTGCGGCATATCAGAATCCTTGAGACCGATACATTGGAAATTGAACGCCTTGCTCGGCAAAACTATGGTATGGTCAAGCCGGGTGAAGTGGTCTATTTTATAGAAGAGAAAAAATAAGTAAACGGGCAGAAAGCTCACCAAATACCGAGAATAACGATTCCGTTATCTGCTGAAAAATGACCTGTATCCCCGATATTATTTTCGAAGTTGCGGCAAGAGTCCTACCGCCGTTAATATGCTCTTGAGAGACGTGATATTGAGGGGAAATTCAAGTACTACATGGAGCATGCTCAAGAGTGATAATGCCGCAAAGCCGAGCTTGTAGTCATACCAATACAGGCTTACACTACCCGCCCACAGAACGCCAATAACGGTGAATTTAGCTTTTGATGTGTTTTTGTTCCAACCGATAACGGATGTCTTGGAAAACCAATTCAGGTAGTGATAGGTATAGCAAAACGCGATAAAAATTTGAATTTTAATCGCGCTTGGTGACAGTAGAAAGAATTTATTTCGTTCGGCCAATCCAAATACATCAGAAAAATAATAACTGACACTGCCAAAATTACTGGCAATAAATGAGGTCATGATCGGCTCGGTAAGCTGATAGTCGGAGGGCTGAATATCGAGTGAAAAGATAATAAACGGGCAGAGAATCATCAACATATAGCTCACGGTACCTGCTTTGCTTTTGGAATTCAACGTGCCGAAAATCATAAACAGCAGCGTGAAAATATAGACATGGAGAATCGTCGGTAAAAATACACCAGCCAAAATCGTCGTAAAAGAGAGGAAATGAGTACAACAAACGCTAATTCCGATGCTTGCAAAAAGAGCTATTGTACTATGTGTCCTCCGCTTCAAGAGTACCAGACTCAGCGCAAAGAGCAGCGCAACCAGAAACATCTCGTCCGTCCAATCATACAAAGCTAACGATATTGTCTTCCATACTCCTTCCGAAGCAACCGCCGAAGTAAAAAACGGCATCGAAAGGATCATTGGCAGTGAAATTCCAACGGCAAGAACGACAAATACCCACAGCCATCGTCGCTCATGGAGGAAGTAATTTTTACCCTTCAGCCAATTGAGCTCTGTCAGATAATGAAGGGGACCCAAAACTGCGTAAGAAAAGAGGAAGAGCTCAAACGGTAATTTATAGGCAAGTAAAAGAGAGAGAAGTATCAGTCCGATATTAAGGATGTCGATGTGCCTCGTTGTCATAGAAGAGTGATGTGCTTTTATGAAGTATTACCATGTCATCGTAATCAGCCCGCCGAATTCAAATAACTGAAATTGCTTGTCTTGTGTCAGAATATTCGCACTAATGATGAGCTGTATTTCACCGTTCTTGCCATTGTTGGTGCGACTGCTTTTCCCGAAAAACACCTTGAGATTCCCCACATGCTCGATCAACCCGTTGGGCGAAATCGTAGTCACGCGCGAGCCGGTCGATTTGTCCGGTGAATTCAAGAGTAATTGCGTACCGACAGCTGGGATAGAATCCATGCGTATATGCATCGATACTACATATTCGGGACGGATAATTTTGGCGGAACTCCTGCTGAGAGAGTCGTCAATGAGCTGTAGGTCGAGTGAGATGGACATTGGCGAGGTGGTCGTGTCAATGGTAGCAGTCACAGCCGCCGTCCGAAATGCCCACACGGTATTAAAATCCTGTACAAGAACCGTTGTATCTTTCAGTCGAAACGTGCGATTGGAGTCTGTAATCAGCGTATCCCGCAGCACCGTCATGATGCTTCTGCCTTTTTCATAAAAGGTCGCCGTCGGAGAGACCACCACCGGCTTGGGTTTCAGTGGTATCTGCTCAAGAGAATCGATCAGTGTTATACGCCTGTCCGTGTCGATGTCTGTCGATAATTTACAGCTACTTACGAGTGTAATTGTCA
>JBPOHH010000238.1:0-1903 GCA_052035765.1 Bacteroidota bacterium | reverse complement strand
TGTGGTGATACTTTCTGAGCGTAATCCAATATTATCTGACATTGTAAAGTACATTTGTGAGTCGAGGTACGATTTTCGTAGATATCGGTCTCTTCGTACAAAAAAGTCCGAGCAGGAGCCGAAACCTGCCCGGACTCTGTGTGGCGATATTGGAGTTTAATATTTCTTGGATAGACTGCCGTCACCGGTAATCTCTTTAAATATTACTTCCGGCTTTCCATGATAACGAACGCTGCCGTTGCCGGTAATTTTGACGTCCAATAGATTATCGGCGTTGATTTCGCAACTGCCGGATCCGACTACACTGAGCTTGGAGTTAATTGCTTTTAAATCATACGCATGGACCGCGCCGCTACCGACGGATTCAATGGTATGACTAATTGAATTTCCTCTAAGGGTAATGCTTCCACTGCCAAGTACTTGTGTAGTTATATTCTCAGCATGCAATTCATCAAATTTAATTTCACCACTTCCGGTGACCACAAATTTGATATTGTCACTTGTGATGGACCTTGGAGCAAGAATTTTTCCGTTTCCGGAGAGTGTGAGCTCATCAACGTCTTTCATAGATACAAATACAGTAATATTTTTTGTAGGATTTACACATTTCGGCACCGATATCCTGAGTGTTCCGCTTTCAATCTTCGTCTCGATTATATTCTGGAGATTATCATCTGCCTGTACATGCACGCTTTGCGCATTGTCTTGGGAGAGAATAATGGTAGCTTCGGTTTCCACGATGATTTTATGGAAAGAAAGCACAGGATGATTTTCGCCACTAATAGTGCCAGAGCCGTCGAGACATTCACCTGCTTTTGAAGGAGGAGTTGATGCAATTATTCCGATTATTACCGCCAATACGACAAGCGATGTGAACATTCCGGTCTTCATAATAAATCCTAATAATATGGTAAATATACAAGCACTTGCTTCGATTGGGATTGCAGTCTCAGAAGTATAAAGAAGCGTCCTACTATTTTTTCTTAGGCATGACAAAAATTGAATTTTCGATTGGAATATTGGTCTCTACTTTTTCGATGACGATTTGCGATGCAATTTTTCCACCTATGCGTGATTCGATAGAATGTGGTATTTGCACTCCAGCGACAGGTTTGTAATTACCGTAGACCATCTCTGATTCTGTTTCGGTGCCTTGCACTTTTATTTTTGACACCACTTTAATTTGAAGATAATTTTCTGCATCAATGAAATACACCGATACATCTCCACTTTTTTTAGTCACTTTGAGTTTGAAAACCGGTGACCCCTCTACTTCATCCTTGCCTGCGAATTCAATTGTATGACCTTTCGCAGTATAGTCAACAAAATCTCCATCATAATCTGCACGCTCAATAATGTCTTTGGCTTGGTCTTCCGGCATTACCTCAGGTTCTTTTGATCCCATAAAAGGGCTTACACCCCATGCAGTCGAACCGTCATATGCCTGAATCATGGTCATCCCCTGAATAGTCGATTCAATCCGGGTCATAAGTGGACGTTTGGATAAGACCGTAAACGGGAATTCCATCCCCATCATCATGTAACTACCTGTCATTTTAATCGAATTCAAAGCTTTGATTTTTTCGATACCACCCATTGCGGTGATGTGTTTTGCGATAATGTCTTCGGCAGTTTGGGCGCGAAGTCCGATAGCGGATAGTCCCAATATGAGAGAGAAAACGAGAACGGCTTTTTTCATATAACACTCTTGTAAATAATTATAGAATATATAAATAAAATTAAAATAAAGAAATATTTCGGCTTGGAGTCAGCTTGGAAAGTGAGGGCAGCTACGCCTGAACGTATGGCAGGTTTCACTTTTTTTTTGAGTCATAATCATTTAACATTAATTTACAATTTTGGTGATTTTGTGATAATTTGATGTAAAAAAGGCAAAACTTTC
>JBPOHH010000580.1:0-3154 GCA_052035765.1 Bacteroidota bacterium | reverse complement strand
TTGAGAACAATTTTGCCCTGAATGTCCCGGAAATTCGGCAACGCGATATCGCCATCGACGGCGCCGGAAGCCCGCGCTATCGGTCCGGCAATGAGATCGTAATACGTTCTGCGGGTCGAGACGATCCACGATGCATCCCAAAAGGGCAGTCCGCCTTCGAGCACGAGATTGGCATTGGTCAAGCTGATATTCGTCTTGCCGGCGATACTGCGTTCGGTGGTGCCTTCACGGTTCGTAATGTCTAACACTGCCGACAGACGATCCGAGTATTTAGCCGGAAATCCTCCGGTCAGGAGGGTGATACCGCTGACGGTCTCGGGGTTGAACATCGACACAAAACCGTATAAACGATAGGGGTTAAATACTTCGATATTGTCCATGATAATTAAATTCTGGTCCGGCCCGCTCCCACGAACGACAATTTGCGATGAAAAATCATTCGGTGCGACGACGCCCGGCAGGGTCTGTAATGAACGCAGGACATCTTCGGCTGCACCGGCTTTGAATTTTGCTTCTTTGGGGGCGATGGTAAGGATACTCGGGCGGGTGTCGGTCTGCTCCTGCTTGCGGCGACTGGCGGTAACTTCGACCTCTTTGACTTGTACCGACGACTGCTTGAGCAAGAAGGAGAATTCTTTTTGGGAAGTAGGCGTCACGGTAATGGTCTGCCGAGCCGCTTCATAGCCAAGTAACCGTGCTTCCAGCAGATGCGTGCCGTTGGGAATGCCGGTGAGCGTGAAATTTCCACCTGTTTTGGTCTGCGTGCCCCGCTCAAGGAGCTTGATAAATATCGTCACACCGACGAGCGGCTTGCCTGCCTGATCTTTGACATTCCCGCGAATGTCGAAAGTAGATTGAGCTTTGATGAATAAAGAGGTTAGGAGAAATGCCAGAAGAAATGCGGAGCGAAAAAGCATAGATACTGTAAATTGAACAGGCAGAAGTGCCAAAAAAAATTTTGGCCATTGACGTGAAGGAGCGGGAAGTGTTTTGGAAAAATTTATCCTGCCTTGGGCACTTCCATCGGACGTTCACGATGGAGCATCACCCAATCACCATTCTCGATGAGTGCTTCTTTGCCGAGCTCGAGAGTAAGTGATTGTGCTGCCTCCTTATTGCCGGTCTTGAGCTGGAGCATGAAGTACTTTTTGGCATTGGCAAATAAAGTAGCCATACGGGTGTATTGTCGCGATTGTTCGCTAAAAAGCCGCTTCTCGCCATATCCGTGCAAGAGCGCACCGAAGACCTGTATCACACCCAGCAGGAGCGTCAGATGTGTCAGTGGATTATGGGCGAGCAGAAAGTCAAATGACGTCTCAAGAGTAGCAAGGGTAAGACCTGCAAAAAAGAACGCATTACCCCAAATCTTGAGTTTTTTTAATCGCGTACTATCGCGCTGAGCAGATTTAAGAAAATACTGATACTGGTCGTCTATCCAATGCTTGCCAATAAGTTGCAAACGTTCGCCCAGCGTGTCTTCATTCTGAAAATCACCGTTTTTATAATCACCGAGCGGAATACTCCAGGTAATAACCGCATCCCGAATCCAATCAAGATCACCCTTTTGCTTGCGCATGTAGTGTTCGGCAATATTGTCCTTGAGCCCGGCTATCTGCCAGAAAAGCTGAATCCGCAGCCCCTCGGCTAATGCCCGATAATCGAGATATTTAATTTCAAATTCACCGCGATGAGCCCACAAATAACCGGTGTAAGCAGCCGTAAGTCCTAAAATATACGTAAGTAACACCCAAGGATTACCCGTAAAAATAAAACTCGTCACCTGAGCCGAGACCACGATGAATACTAACACAAAAAGCCACAGTAATGTTCTGAGAGTTCGCCGCTGATAGAGCCCCGCCAGCACATCTGCCGTCGCATACCGGTCCAGATTCATGGCCAGCGACTCGGGCATCGACGCCATAATTTCCGGCGGCAGGACATACGATTTACTCTTCGGTTTTTGCGCTGCCACCACATCTGCATGCTGCTTGCAATCTGCATTAAACCCATCAATTCTCCTGAAGATACGCTGAAATTCCGTTTCGTTCTGATTGTCCGTCTCCGGGTATATCCACGTCGTCGTCAAGCTGTAATTCGGAATATTCTCAGCACCGCTGCGAGGAGTGAGAATATGATATACCGGGCCGGATTCGACGATATCAAGCGGACTCTGATGTGCATACGAGGAAGGAATTCCATGAATCTTAAATTCCACCACCTGCGCTGTGCTACCGACAAGTGTCGATGGCACGCCGTCCCAAAGAGCAATTAAAATCTGACAATGCCGCGCGACATACGCCCCGACGAGCGCGTACTGTTCGTCCCGGTGCGCACCGTAATGCTCCAAATCCCGCTCAAACGTACCATCCATAAGTGGCAATTCAAACACATGCTTCGCACGTTTTAAGAGTCCGCGGAATTCTCCCAACGACTCCCAACTCTCGAAGTCACGTTCGTAGAGTCGTACCGGCATCGGCAGCGGCACAATCAGGTCAATTCCCGACTCCAGCGCCACCTCCGCCGCAATGCGATCTGCCCCCTCAGCCAGCGGCGAGATGAGCATGAGCGGCGTATGCGGATATTCCTCCTGCACGTCGGCAAAAAACTCGTGGATTAATCGCCGCAGCACGCCCACATCCTCCGAACGTAGATTGCGATGCCCCGTAATTCCAAGAACTAATGGTAGTTGTGTTACATCAGATTTCATACAAACTTTCAATTTTTTGTTCCCGTTCCGCAAATTCCAAGCCGTATTTTGCGGTCACCCATTGCCGTCCGGGCAGGGTAGGAGTGGGTTACGTTAGCAAAACAATACCATTAGAAGAATTTACGGCTCCGGGCTTCTGTAATTTCATTTCAAATATACTCAACATTTGCACATGCACTTGCAGTCGTCGGCTATTGTTCGCCATCTACGCGACTATTTTTGCCGAATTATCGCCTGAGAGCAGACATACGAAAGAAATATCATGGAAATTCTGCACATCACCCTTCTGCCAACACCCGCTTTGTCTGCGATTTTCCCTATTTTCGCAGTTATTGTTTGTTTTATTTTTCAAGAAATTAGTATGCTCGACCTTAAATTTATACGTGAAAATCCTGATGCTGTCCGCGCGAATACTGCGAACAAAAACGAATCTGCGAATGTGGATGC
>JBPOHH010000177.1:0-1652 GCA_052035765.1 Bacteroidota bacterium | reverse complement strand
TTTATACCGTTTTTTATCACCAAAAATCGACCGTGCCATGCCCGGCCACGGGTGTTTCACGACGAGTAACCCGCCTTCGTTGGGTTCGCATGACGTGCCGTCTTTCCTCACCACATCTGCCAGAATTCCCGGTAATGCTCTCGTTGCACTGCCCGGCTTGGTTGTCGTCACACCCGGAATTGGTGCGATCATTATACCGCCGGTTTCAGTCTGCCACCATGTATCGACGATTGGACATTTCCCCTTGCCAATCATCGTGCGATACCACATCCATGCTTCCGGATTGATGGGTTCGCCCACGGTACCAATCAACCGAAGTGACGATAAATCATGCTTTAACGGATAGCCGTCGCCCCAACGGATAAACGCCCGAATCGCTGTCGGCGCCGTATAAAATATCGTCACTTTATGCCGCTCGATCATATCCCAGAATCTGTCCGGCTGCGGGAAATTCGGCGCGCCTTCGTAGAGGAGCACGCTCGCACCCACCGCAAGCGGACCATACACTATATAACTATGACCGGTCACCCAGCCGATATCAGCCGTGCAGAAATACAAGTCTTCATCCCGGATATCAAAGACCGCCTTCGTCGAATACGCAGCATGGGTTAAGTATCCACCGGTCGTATGCAAAATTCCCTTCGGCTTCCCGGTCGAACCGCTCGTATAAAGAATAAAATGGGGATGTTCACTCCCCAGCTCAACAGCCGGAATATTCGACGGAGCGCCGAGCATGAGATCATGCCACCAATGGTCACGTCCTGCTTTCATACTTACTTCTCCGCCTGTCCTGCGCAGCACCACACTGTGCTGAATCGACGGACATTGATCGAGCGCTTCATTCGCTGCATGCTTGAGATTGACTTCCGTACCACGACGATAAGCGCCGTCCTGTGTAACAAGCAGCACCGCTTTCGAGTCGTTGATACGTTCGCGGAGCGCCTCAGCCGAAAAACCGCCGAAAACAACATTATGCGTCGCTCCAATGCGAGCGCAGGCGAGCATTGCAATCACCGCCTCGGGTACCATTCCCATATAAATTGCCACTACATCGCTTTTTTGGACGCCGAGGGAACGGAGTACACCGGCAAACTTACAGACTTCATGGTGTAATTGAGAATACGTTAATGTACGGATATCGCCCGGTTCTCCTTCCCAGACAATCGCCGCTTTATTCCTCCGCCAAGTGGTGAGATGACGGTCGAGACAATTATAGGAAATATTAATTTTCCCGCCGGCGAACCATTCGGCTTTGGGATTATTCCACTTGAAAGCTGTGTTCCACTTACGAAACCAATCGAGCGATTCGGCCTGCTCCGACCAGAACTGCACGGGGTCTTTTTCGGCTTTTTTGACCGTTGAGTCTAATTTACTTTGAGAGTTAATCCACGCTTTTTCAACGAATTCCTTGGATGGCGCGAATGTTCGGTGCTCATGCTGCACCGACGATATCGATTCCTGACGAGAGGTAGAATGTGTGTCCATAGCTATACGTAATAATAAAGATTTAACAAACACCAAGAAAGTGCCTGCACGAATGCACGCGACTCTAAGCAAATATACCACCAATCCTATGATTTCACAAACCCCGATTCCATGCCGAGTTCACCTTCGACGGAATCACTTCCTACGGTCGCAGGAGATTGCTGACG
>JBPOHH010000734.1:0-2101 GCA_052035765.1 Bacteroidota bacterium | reverse complement strand
AAATCGGCGAATTTTTCAAACGTTGCATCTTTCGGCACTTCCATGAGCACACCACTGCTGGAGAATTGCGCGACCCAGTCCGAACCGAGCTCAAGCACATCGGGCGCAGTTCCAGAATTAAACGCTGCCATGAGCTTAGTCTTGCCGTCGTTCCAACTGAGTTCGGTCGTTTCGACGGTGCAGTGTTCCTGTTTTTCAAACGCCGCGATAAGCTCTTTCAGCGCCTGCTTTTGCGCAGGTTCGCTGCCGAAATTCCAGAATTTGATGGTTGATGAAGTTGTGGTAGAAGTTTTACTGCACGAAGCAAAAATGAGGGAGAATACGAGAAGGAGTAGCGTTTTTTTCATAGAATTACTATTGTAAATTAATTTTTTGGATCAATGATTTTGCTGCATGAAATCTTCAGCTCCGGAGGAGCGGCATCGTAATAGAAAGGTAACCAAGTCATTTCAAAAGCTCCTGAGGAGCGGATTAAGCGCCGTTTGAAACGTAATGAACGAAATCAAACAACACTCAGAAATAGTATTATCTTACTAATACTTCCCCTTATTTCCCCAACCAATTCGGTTTGCGTTTTTCGACAAAGGCAGCCATACCTTCTTTTTGATCTTGGCTTGCAAAGAGCATGTAGAAATTTTTCCGTTCGAATTCGAGTCCGCCTTCAAGTGTCGTGCTAAACGCTTTCAGCACTGCTTCTTTGGCAAGACGAGCCGAAATTGGTGCTTTTGATGCCACATCCGACGCAAGCGCAAATGCTTCATTCAAATACCCTTCCACCGGTACGACGCGATTGACGAGTCCAGCACGCAATGCTTCATGGGCGGAAATCATTCTACCCGTAAGCACCATTTCCATAGCGAGTGCTTTGCCGACCGTACGCGTGAGGCGTTGTGTGCCACCGGCGCCGGGCATTGCACCAAGATTAATTTCCGGTTGACCGAATTGCGCTGTCTCACTTGCGACAATCATATCGCAGTGCATGGTGAGTTCACAGCCGCCGCCGAGTGCAAAACCCGACACAGCAGCAATAAGTGGCGTCTTCGTCAGACGGATACGTTCCCAGCGCGCAAATTGGTCGCGTTCAAGCATTTCGATCGTTCCGGCGTCAGCCATTTCTTTGATATCGGCGCCGGCGGCGAACGCTTTCGGGCTGCCGTGAATGACGATACAACGGATATCAGGATTCTTGTCAAATGCCTCGACCGCTTCGACAAGCTCGACCATGAGCTGCAAACTGAGCGCGTTTAATGCTTCCGGACGATGGAGTTCGATAGCGCCGACGAGTGGTCGCGGCTGATAGGTTTTGATACAAGTATAGTCTGCCATAAGAGTATGCAATTAATAATGTTATTGAGTATTGAAGTTATTTTCGTTGCAAAAATTCTACCAAATGATGGACATTTGTATAGACAGCTCTTTCGTACGGTTTCGTCGTCTCAACTCCTTGATGTTCTTCTAATTGCCGAGCATGAGTACATGCTGTTTTGATATGGTTGAGAAGTTCAGCAATCTGATTTTTATCTGCTTTTTTATATCTTGGTAGATGATTGCTCTTTGTAATAAAGTACGTTGCTTCATCACAATTCAAGAATGGACGAGTCGTAAACTCAAAATGAAGTACAATCCAAAATTCAAAGCATATACTTGAAAATGCTAGTCTTATATTGTGCTTATGTGCTTCATCAAATGCTTGGGCTATGTTTGCATGCCCGTCTTTATCAAAAATACACCATGCTGTATCACTTGGTAAAGTTGTGTGCTTAGACTGTGAATGCAAACGCCGTTTTGCTTCTTGTACTATACCAAGCGGTGAATGGTTTTGAGGTTGATAAATATCAATTTCAATACCTGCAAAATTCCGTTTTATGGATTCAAACCGACATAACTGCTCAAAATATTCAACCTCTGTCTCGCCCTCTGCGAGAATATACAGTTTCGATTTTATAGGAATATTCCGCGATTTTCGGCGAGCCATGTCAGTTACTTCTCCGCCGTTTCTTCGTAGGCATTTTTGATGAGCGTCGTGTCAAATTTTCCAATTTTGGGAACTGCTCCAAAACGCCCGTTCATGTACCACTGCTGAATATCAATTTCCTTCCGC
>JBPOHH010000051.1:0-2233 GCA_052035765.1 Bacteroidota bacterium | reverse complement strand
AAATTAGGGTCGGCGAAAAGAACCAACCAAATAGGATGTTTTTATTTTTTCAACGAACACATCTTTTGTTATTTTCTTTTTTTTAATTGCCGTTAAATAGTCAGTTGAAAAATTTACTATTTGTATTTCATGATAGATACAATTACTTTCAAACAATACATCTTCGGCATAAATAACATGCTTTATAGAATCATAATATACTGATCTACAATTCCCAACTAATTCTACTGAACTTTCCTCAGATTCGCAAAAAGAGAGGAAATATTCAGGATTGTAATATTGCTTCTGTATCCAAATATTACCGACTACGTTTTTTTGATACTCTATAACATCATTATCAAGATAGCCGCATCCACATATTAGAATTAAGACAGACAGAATGATTATTACTTTTGATGTAAATCTATATTCCATAGAAACCTTTGATACGTGTTCGTTCAATTTGGCTAAAGCCCTCTATCCTCCCCTCTTCGCCCTACAGCTAAAGCTGTAGTCTAGTCAAGAAGAAATTCGAATTCGTCCCCGAGCCCCTCGCTTCTTCGCGAGCGGCTCGGTGGTCTCGATGTCTTGCTACAAACATTCGACCTCGATGAGGTCGTCCTACAGCTGAAGCTGTAGTCTAGTCAACGGGATACTATTCGTCATCCTCACTCCCTTCCCATCTCATACTCCTCATACAATGCACATACTTCGCTGAGGATCATCGCCGTTGCGCCCCATAATTTGGCTTTTGGGTGGATATCCCAGTAGGGCGCGAGTACAGCCGTGCCGCCGCGGTCCCACTCGCCGATGGCTACATTGCGCGGGTCGAGGAGATAGGTGAGCTCGGAATAGAAAACTTCCTGCACTTCGTCCGGCTGGAGCGTGAGATTGTTGATGGGATTGGCAGAATAGCCGATAACGGGATAAATCAAGGAGTTGGATGGTGGTACGTATAATTGGGTCAGCGCGCCGAGGAGCGTGATGTCCTCACTAGCAATCCCCACTTCTTCATACGTCTCACGGAGTGCTGTTTCGTGCGGGGCTTCGCCTGCCTCGCAGCGTCCGCCCGGGAAACTTATCTGACCTTTGTGGGTCGTGAGTGCGTCGCTTCGGAGGGTGAGCATCACACGCGGCGTGCGCTCCTCCGACGGTGAAACCAAACACAACACCGCGCTCGGCTTCGCATGCGGCGGCGGCTCTTTCAGTGGATGATATTTTAGACCCTTGACTTCGGGCATCATCTTCGCCTGAGCTGTCGTGCCGGGTAGTGGCATGCGCAGGCGTGACTCGAGAAAATGGATGAAATGTTGGAAATGCATGATTAGCTTATAATTAGTATTGTTTTTATTTCATCATAGGGTCGAATTGCATTCGCCCAAACCCAAGCATGACCTGGGCGAATGCAATTCGCCCCTACGGTCTTTATTCAATATCCACAACAATTGACTTTCGCAGAATGCATGGTAATTACTTGATTTTCTTGACTACTTTTTGCGGGTTTTGTTCGATAAATTGTTTCCATGACTTGGCTTTTGCATGCGGAATATCTGACTTAAGCGCGTGGCAGATTGCCACCGCAAGCGCGTCAGTCGCGTCAAAGAAATCCGGGGTTTCCTCGATCTTGAGCATGGTGCGCACCATGAACTGAACCTGCTCTTTGCTAGCATTTCCATTCCCCGTTACCGAACGCTTGACTTCTTTGGCGGAATACTCGCTCACCGGCACTTGTTTGAGTGTTGCCGACAGCATTGCCACGCCGCGGGCATGGGCGAGCTTGGCAAGTGATTGCGCGTTTTTGGCGAAAAATATGGATTCAAGTGCCGCTTCATCCGGTAATGCGCGGTCGATCACACTCGAGAGCCGCTGGAAAATCGTTTCTAATCTTCGCGGGAGCTCAAGATGCAGCTTTTTTGCCTCGACCACGCCATACTCGACGAGGGTGAGTTTTTTGTTGACGCTTTCGATCACGCCATAACCGCAGACAATGCTGCCCGGGTCTATTCCAAGTATTCTCATAGGGTTAATGTATTGGTAATTAGAGTATTCCCATCATTTTCTTCAATGCGGCAGGCGGCTCGGCTCCATATTCTTTATGATACGAATCGATGCAGAATTTCGCCCATTTTTGTGCTTCGATTTTGTCTTTGTCTGGAGAATAGAGCGCAAAAAGAAGCGTATATGCCTCCTCATACACGCGGTCAGCTTCGAGAGCGAGGCGGATATATTCGGTAGCTTTTGAGCGTTGTTTTCG
>JBPOHH010000892.1:0-5408 GCA_052035765.1 Bacteroidota bacterium | reverse complement strand
CTTTGCCTTTGATGTCAAGCTCGCCGCGAGGGATAATGGTGAATGGTAAATGATTACTGGTGAATGGTAAATGATTAATGGTCAATGGTAAATGATTAATGGTGAATGATGCAACATCATCCACTTCATCCATTAACCATTCACCATTAACCATTAACAATTTCTTCAAAAATTCTTCGCTCACATGGATTTTCCCCGGCTCGCCGTGGGACTCCATCCTGCTTGCCGTATTCACGGCATCACCCCATAAGTCATACGAAAATTTATTCTTTCCGATGATACCGGCTACCACGCTTCCTGTGTGCATTCCGATGCGTATGCGAATACTGCTGCCTGCGAGAATGTCCGGAAAATTCTCAATCGCATGTTGCATGTCGAGTGCCATGGCAGTCAGACGCAGAACATGGTCATCACACTTTTCGGGCAGTCCGGCGACGACCATGTAGCAGTCGCCGATAGTTTTGATTTTTTCACAACCATGCTTGTCTGCTAAGCGGTCGAATGTATTGAACATGAGATCGAGTCCCTCGACAAGCTGTTCGGGAGTAATAGCATGCGAAAGCTTGGTAAAGCCGACGACATCGGCAAACAGTACCGACACACTCTCATAGCGATCGACGATTTTCTTGTCACCTCGGCGGATACGATGGGCAATATCTTTGGGGAGAATATTGTGGAGAATGCGTTCGGTAACGTCTTGTTCGCGCTGCATTTCCCCAATCTGACGTTCGAATGCCGCGCGCTGTGCCTGCTTTTGGCTTGCCTCGGATTGCACTTCTTTTTCAATTGCATGGTATTTTTTGTAATGTTCAAGTGCCTTGCCGGTATCTCCCTTATATTCATAGATAGTTGCAAGACTTTTATGATTCAGGTACAAATTCCCTTTCATGCCAAGAGATTCATTCATTGCCAGTGCTTCGAGCAGTAATTCTTCGGCGATGGTTGCATCGAATCCTGCATAGACGGGCTCACCTATTGCAGCGCCGATATTACCGGTTATAAGTGCTATACCGGACTCTTCACCGAGCTCACGATGAATGCTGAGAGCAAGCCCATAATATTCCAATGCGTTGTCATAGTCGCCAAGTGAAATGTATGCGTTGCCGATATTTCCCGTCACCTGCGCTGCTTCGGATTTACCGCCGATTTCCTCGTGTATGGCGAGCGAGCGGGCAAAGTATTCCAAGGCAGTTTGATAGGAGCCCTGCTGAAGACACACTATCCCGATATTCCCTAAAATCTGTGCTGTTTCTGATTTGGCGCCGAGTGCTTCTTGCGTTTCAAGTGCTTGATTATAATACTCCAATGCACTCTCCAATGAACCGAGCTCTGCATACAGGAGTCCCATGTTTTGTTTGACACGGGCTGCTGCCGACTTTTCGCCGAGTGTTTCATGAAGTGTGAGCGCCCGGGTAAAGTATTCGAGTGCTTTGTCATAGGTGCCGAGCATTTTAGAGATAATTCCGATATTTCCGGTGATGCTTGCAATGCCCGATCGATCGCCAAGCTCGGTATAGATGCCAAGAGCGGTGGTGTAATATTCGAGCGCTTTGGTATAATCACCGAGGTAATCATAGACAACGCCTATATTGACGGTAATACTGGCAACCGAGGATGTATCGCCGAATTCATGATACATGGCAAGCGCTTCGGTATAGTATTCCAATGCTTTTTGATGCGAACCGAGCCGATTATAGACGAGTCCTATATTTCCGGTGAGGCGGGCTATCGTGAGTTTATCGTCAAGCTGTGTCGATATCTTCAGCGCCCGGGCATAATATTCGAGTGCGTTATCATACATGCCGAGATTGCGATAGATGATGCCAATGACATTCAGTGCGCCGGCTGCTCTCAGCGGATGGTTATACTCTTCAGCAAGAGCAAGTGCCTGCCTGCCGAGCTCAAGCGAACGGTCGAAATCTCCGCGCATACGGGCAGTATTGGCAAGAGTGAGCAAGGCTTCAACGCGCGATACGGACTCCGGTTCGGCACGAGTCAGGACTTCACCGGCGAGCTGATCGGCTTCATCGTAATTACCTTTGGCAATTTCTGCTTGCGCTTGTTTGAGCATTTCAGGATAAGAGATTATTGTCATAGTAATCTACGCGTTTGTTTTCGTTAAAAAGTATGTGTTCATGAGACCTTTGCCTTTGATGTCTTGCTTTCCTCGATCGATGAAGCGGAGGGACGTTGGGGACGATAACGACGTGGCGCGCATAAATTCCTCGCTCACGTGGATCTTCCCGGCTTCGCCGTGGGACTCCATCCGTGCTGCAGTATTCACGGCATCGCCCCAAAGATCATAGAGGAATTTATTCTCGCCGACGATTCCTGCGGCTATCGGACCGCAATGCAGACCAATGCGCACCCGGAGAGAGGAAAAAGTACGCATCCAATGATTTTTCTCGTCATACATGCCGAATTCTGCTGCCAGCTCATTCATGGTATCGAGGAGCTTGAGAGCGGCATTGGCGGCGCGGACGGCGTGGTCTGCCTGTACAATCGGCGCTCCGGCGACAGCCATATAGGCATCGCCGATTGTTTTAATTTTTTCTAATCCGTACTCCCGCATAATAGCATCTATGCGAGTGAAAATGATATTGAGTATATAGACCAATTGCTGTGCGGTAATCATCGATGCAAGTTTTGTAAAACCAACAAGATCCATAAACATCACCGACACACAGTCAAAATGATCGGCAATGGGATTCTCGCCGGTAATCAGCCGGGCAGTGATCTCTTCAGGGAGAATATTATTGAGAATGTGTTCGCGTTCTTTCGCTAAGGCGAGCTGCTTTTCCCGTTCGGCATTTTTTCGCTCGGCATCAAAGAGTTCGGCATTTTTCCGTACTTCCTGCGTGTGAACGTCTTTCTCCAGCAGGTGATATTGTTTGTAGTATTCTAATGATTCTTGCCAGCGTTGCTCCTGTTCGCACAGCTCGGCAAGCGTGAGGTAGTTCTTGTAGAGCGCGTTTTTGGTGCCGAGCTGCTTGTTTACCGCCATTGCTTCCCGGAGATACGATTCGGACAGTTGTGGATTATATTCGGGATTATTTGGGTGTGCGTGGAGACTACCGAGATTATTATTTAATCGTGCGACTTCCTGCTTCATACCCAGCTCATCATACAAGCTGCGAGAGCGCAATGAATACTCCCGTGACTTGGCAAAGTCCTGAATGTTGGAATACAGAGTGCCAATATTGCCGGTGATTTGGGCAATGTTGGGCTTTAGATCTAATTCTTCACTCAGCCGCAGGGCTTTGGTATAATACTCGAGCGCTGTAGCGTATTCGGCGAGATGCTCGTAGATAACCCCAATATTTCCCAAAGCGGTAGCAGCTCCTTCTTTCATGTCTGATTGTTCGTAGGCAGAATACGTACGATGTAAATATTCCAATGCTTTCGGATAATCTTCAAGATTGAAATGCACGAGTCCGATGTTGCCGGTAAAGCGTATAATCCCGGAAGGAATATCGAATTCTTCACACAATGCAAGAGCTCTTGTATAATATTCAAGTGCCTTGGAATAATTGGAAAGCTGCCGGTAGATGCTACCGATTATACCGGTAAGCTCAGCACAATCAATAGGATCGCCTGCTGCTTCGCACGCTTCTAATGCTTCATTGCCATACGCCAGTGCCCGGGTGAAATCTCCGCGCTGCATGGAGGCGATGCTTTGTATGCGCAGAGCATGATAGCGGTAGTTATTGATAGTGTCGAGAGAGAGGATAGTGTCGAGAGAGAGGAGTTCGGCAGCAAGCGCTTCGGCACGGTCGAAGTCGCCGGTACTAATTGCCATCTCACCGGCATTGAGTTTTGTTGTTATTTCTTCAGAAGTCATATCCTCTCCAAAAAATACGTTTTCATCCTGCCCTTGCCTTTGATGTCGATTTCGCCTCGTTCAATGAATTGCAGAGACGCAATATTTTGTGTCTCTACGGCGCGCATAAATTCCTCCGATACATGGATCTTATCTTCCTCGCCGTGCGACTCCATCCGACTCGCCGTATTCACTGCATCACCCCATAAATCATACGAATATTTATTCTCACCTATGATACCGGCGACGACGCTGCCGGAGTGCAGACCAATTCTAAAACCTAAACTTACAGGAACAGAAAATCGCTCCTCAATCGTAAAATCCTCGAGCATTTCAAGTGCTGCGAGTGCCGCTCGCTCTGCATGATTTTCATAGGAAACAGGCGCCCCGCAGACGGCCATGTACGCATCGCCGATGGTCTTGATTTTCTCGAGACCGTGCTTCTTGCAAATTGTATCAAAACGGGTGAAGACGAGGTCGAGCAGGTCGATTAATTTGTCGGGCGGCATGGAAGATGATAGTGCAGTAAAGCCAACAATATCAACAAACAGCACACTCACATCAGGATGAGAATCGGCGATTTTTTTCTCGCCGGCGATGAGACGTTCTGTGATATTCGGCGGGAGAATATTGGCAAGAATTTCGTGCGTCGCTTTGGCAAGTGCGCGCTCAATGGCGAGTGATTTTTCATGTTCGGCCGCCTCCCGCTCGCGGGTGAATTTATCGGCCTGTGCCTTCGCTTCCTCGCTGAGGAGTTCTTTTTCAATCGAATACCATTGCTTAAAATGTTCGAGCGCCTTGCTTGGATTCGCAGCTTGCTCGTACAGGGTGGCAAGTGAACGGTGAAGTTCGAATAAAAGATGCTGAGCGCCAATCTCCCGGCTGATGGCTATTCCCCGGAGTAAATATTCTTCTGCTTTCCGGAGATCGTATCCTTCGAAATCTTCTGAAAGATAGACATCTCCTATACATATATAAGAATTAGCGATCCCGTGTTTGTTGTGTAATTCTTCCTGAATTGCCAGGGCTCGTGCGTAATGTTCCAATGCTTTTGCGTATTCGCCAAGGTAATAAAACGCCATGCCGCGATTACTCAGGGTCGAGGCAAGTCCCGGCTTGTCGCCCAGCTCTTCCTGAATGGCAAGCGCGCGCCCCAAATATTCGAGTGATTGCGAATAGTCTTTGCTCCTGCCATAGGTGCCGCCGATAAGACTGAGTACCTGCGCAACATTTTCCTGCATATTCAGGGCTTGAAACTCTGCTAATGCCGTGAGATAATACTCGATTGCACGGGGAAAGTCGATGAGGCAGGCATAGACATTCCCGAGATTGGTATGGACACGCACGATCAGGTCGGATTGATCGCCGATTCTTTCGAGGCGGACAAGCGCGCTCCGCCAGAATTCGAGAGCATGCTGGTAATCACCGCGAAAAAAATAGACGATGCCGATGGTGTTCTCGGCTCGTGCAACTTCATTCTCAATACCGAGTTTTGTGAGAATTGCTACCGAACGGTTGAGAAATTCCAATGCCTGCGCGCTAATACCCAGACTTTGGTAAATATGTCCTATATCACGGAGGGTGATGC
>JBPOHH010000059.1:0-10758 GCA_052035765.1 Bacteroidota bacterium | reverse complement strand
ACGATCATCGGTTTTCTATACGGCGCATAGACTTGGCGGCGGAGTGCGTGGAAGTATTGAGCAGGAGTCGTGAAGTTGCAGACGAACATATTATCCTCTGCGCACAATTGCAGGAAGCGTTCGAGTCGCGCGCTGGAGTGTTCGGGTCCTTGACCTTCGTACCCATGCGGCAGCAGCATCGTCAGATTCGACACTTGTCCCCATTTTTCCTCAGCGCTGGAAATAAATTGATCAATGATCACCTGAGCGCCATTCGTAAAATCACCGAATTGCGCTTCCCACAGCGTGAGACCATCGGTTGAAATCGCGCTGTACCCATATTCAAATCCAAGCACTGCGAATTCAGAAAGCGGACTATTATACAGCCACAAATGCGCTTGTTCCTCAGAGAGATGATTGAGCAGAACGAGCTGTTCTTCGGTATTATAATCATGGAGAATAGCATGGCGATGGCTGAAAGTACCGCGTCCGCAGTCCTGACCCGACATACGAACGGTTTTTTTGTCCAACAGCATCGAACCGAATGCCAGTGCCTCGCCCATTGCCCAATCTATCGCAGGTGTTTGAGAGTCAAGCATCTTACTGCGACGCACGAGCAAGTCAACGACTTTAGGATTCGGCGTGAATCCGCTAGGAACAGCAGTGATTTTGGAGACAATAGAATGCAAAATTTCAGACGAAAGCGATGTCTGTACTTTAGCAAAAATATCAGCGCCGTCATTGATGAATTTATTGGTGGTAAACGTCGTTTCTACCGTTCTATCAGCGAATGCTTCGTTTAATTCCTGCTTGAATTCACCGCTCAAGCTGTCGAGTTCTTCGCTGGTAAGTGCTTTCTCTTCCAGTAATTGCTGACGGTACAATTGGCGAACCGGCGTTTGAATTTTGATTTTTTTGTAGAGTAATGGCTGCGTATAGCCCGGTTCGTCGGCTTCGTTATGTCCCCATTTACGGTAACATATAATATCGACAATCACATCATCATTGAATTTTTGGCGGTATTCAAATGCAAAAAGCGCAGCAGTGCGCACAGCTTCCGGATCGTCACCATTGACATGGAGAATCGGCACTTGGAGCATTTTGGCGATGTCCGATGCATACGTCGTCGAGCGGGCATCATCGGGAGAAGTCGTAAAACCGATTTGATTATTAATGATGACGTTAATCGTTCCACCGGTACGATAGCCGGCAAGTCGTGATAAATTAAGTGTTTCAGGTACAATTCCCTGCCCTGCAAATGCGGCATCACCATGAATCAACACCGGCACCGACAGCGAACATGATTTATCCTGAATCGCATCATCCATCGCGCGGGCCATACCTTCGACGACCGGATTAACGGCTTCTAAGTGGCTTGGATTTGGTGCGAGAATCACATTAACTTTTTCATTTAAGCGGGAGATAAATTCACCCTTTGCGCCTAAGTGATATTTCACGTCGCCGGAACCTTCGAACGACTCAACATCGTAATTTCCTTCGAATTCATCGAAGATTTTTTCGTAGGGTTTTTCTAAGATATTCGCGAGAACATTCAATCTGCCGCGGTGTGCCATACCGAGAACGCAGGCGTGCATTTTGGCAGAAGCGGATAATTCGAGAATTTTATCTAAAAAGGTAATCGTCGTCTCGCCGCCTTCTAATGAGAAGCGTTTTGCGCCAATATATTTAGTTTGTAAATATTGCTCAAATGCTTCTGCCTCAATGAGTTTACGATACGTATGAATTTTTTCGTCCTTGGCAAGCTTCGTCGAGAAATGATTCGGTTCGATACGTTTTTGAATCCATACTTTCTTTTCCGGATCCTGAATGTACATATATTCGATAGCAATCTTTCCGCAATAGGTATCACGGAGAATTTCGATAATATCGCGGAGAGGAGCGCGGTTGAGACCACCAACGCCACCGGTATCAAATTCTCGATCAAGATCCCAGATTGTAAAGCCATAATGCGCAGGATCGAGCTCAGGATAATAATAGGACTGCAGGCCAAGAGGGTTGATATTGGAAAGTAAGTGTCCCCGTACCCTATAGGAGTGAATCATTTGTGCAACGCATGCTTCTTTATCCAATTTTTCGAGCTCATCTTGAGAACCGAATGGATTCAAGCGTTTGTCCATGCTCCAGCGCATTGGTTCATAAGGAATGCGGAGTGTCGCAAAGATCTGATCATAAAATCTCTCTTCACCAATCAATAGCTTGTGCAGATAGGCAAGAAATTCACCTGACTCTGCACCCTGAATAATACGATGGTCATACGTACTGGTGAGCGTAATGACTTTGCTGATCGCAAGTGTCGAGAGCACATCCGGCATGACGGCCATGAATTCAGCGGGATACTCAATTGCGCCAGAAGCGATAATGAGTCCCTGACCTTCCATCAGCCGGGGAATCGAGGCGACCGTACCGATTGTGCCGGGATTCGTCAGCGAAACAGAGGCGCCCATGAGTTCGTCCAGGCTGAGTTTGCCGGTGCGCGCTTTGCCGATCAAGTCATCGTAATTCTTACAAAAGTCAGAGAAATTAAGAGTTTGGGCATTTTTGACGCTTGGTACGACGAGCAAACGCGAACCGTCTTTGCGGGTCGTGTCGGCAGCGAGTCCGATATTGACAGAGGTGCGTCTGATACGGGTCGGCTGACCATTCACCATCGCAAATGCGTCATTTAATTGGGGATACTTGATGAGTGCTTTGACAATACCCCAGGCGAGAATATGCGTAAAGCTCACTTTGGGGCGACGTTGACTCGCGAGGTATTTATTAATCAAACGGCGGTTTTCTTCTAATACTTTGACCGGGATGGAGCGAACGGAGGTAGCGGTGGGTACGTTCAGACTATGAATCATGTTCTCTGCGATTTTTGCCGTGATGCCACTCATCGGCTCCGCTGTATCTCCGGCGCCAAGTGTGACGCTGCTTTTGGGCGGTGCCGCAGGGCTCGGAGCAGCTGCCGGAGCAACAGGAGGCGGCTCAGGCAGCGTAACGGCTGTAGGAGGAGGAGTTACAACAGGTTGCGCGCTTGCTGCTGCGGGCGTGCCATTCTGTGAAACACCATTGGAGCCGCTGATTGGCGTTGCGGTGCCATTGCCTGACGTGCTTGAATATTGCTGCTGAAAATAGATTTTCCATTGCTGGTCAACCGAGTCGGGGTCGCGGAGATAATCGGCGTACATTTCATCAATGTAGGCAGAATTAAGAGTTAGCATAAAGAAGTAGGGGTAGTTTGACAAATAATGAGTACAAAATTAAAAGAAAACTTGCTCGCAGAATACACCGGCGCCCCTGAAATCATCAGAAGCTTAGTTTTTTTTGTGACTCACGGGGATTATGACAGTGAATGTAGAACCGTGATGGAGGGTACTTTGGGCGCTTATCGTACCATGATGGAGGTCGATAAACTCTTTGCTGATGGACAGACCAATCCCGGTGCCGGGGATCTCGGCAGTATTCGATCCGCGATAGAATTGGGTGAAAATAAAGTCGATATCTGCCTCCGGGATACCAATGCCGTTGTCGGCTATCGTAAGGACAATCGACTCTCGTCCGGCATCATAAGAGAGGGAAATAGAGATGGTGGAGCTTCTGTGAGAGAACTTCACGGCATTCGACAAAAGACTGCTGCAAACGTAATGCAGGATGTTTGCATCACCGTCGAGCAGATATTCCTGTTCGGCAAAATGCACATCGAGCGTAATATCTTCATCCTGTGCAATGCGACGGATATCATCTATTGAATGCTCAAGTATCTGTTTGAAATTTATAGGGGTAATTGAGAAAAAATCGCGTAAGGATTCGACTGTGCTGTGGAGGAGGAAGTCGTCCATCAGGTCGGTGAGCTCATTGACACGATGCTTGATTTTGTGAATTTCCGACAGCTTTTGGTCCTTGGTCAAAATATCGTTGTAATGTTCAATAATATCCGCCGATATCGAAATCCCGGTCAATGGCGTTCGAAATTCATGCGAAATGGTATTGACGAACCGCGTTTTTAATATCCGCATATCACGTTCTTTGATAAGTGCTTTCTGCAGATTGTCCACCATCGTATTGAATGCTGCTGCGAGATGACCGATCTCATCCTGTGAGTTCACCGATGCTCGGTGGGACAAATCTCCGGAGGTAATCTTCTGCGCTGATTCGACGACTAATCGAAGGGAATTGGTGATGAATTGGCTAAACGAGTAGATAAGAAAAGAACCGATAATGAAAAGCGCAACAACGATAATTAAAAAATTCTTTTTGGTGTCGTTGAGATCCTCTCGTATTGATTGAATCGACACGCCGAGGGCTAGCTTGCCGATCTTCACGCCTTCATGCTTGATTGGCTGAACGACACAATATACATTGCCGTCGGCAGAAACACCGGATGTATCTGTACGACCATCAAATTCGGTGCCCCGGACTTTGTCTATATTAATTGAACCGAGGATGGAACCGGTTGTATCACGGACAATCATAAAGGAAATCGAACTCGATTTCCGTATAGTTCGTAATTCATCCCTGATGAGCAGCTCATCTCCAAAAAACATAGCCGAACTGATGTTATTCGAAGCCATTTCACCCATGGTCTTTGATAAATTCGCCACCGTTATCAGTGCTTCATCTTCAAGCTTGGCAGGGAGTAAGAGCATCAGTCCGACCGATATCGACACAATAAACCCGCTGAATAGAAAGACCAGCTTCATGCGAAGCGATATTTTATTCAAAAGCGAGAATATGGAGAGCATCGATACTGTTTTCATTACTTCTATTCGATAATCCGCGTGAGTTTTAGTAATTGAGCAGAAAAATCTGCTCCTTCGCTGATACTAGAGGGTCGATTAATGATAATCTCGGGTTGATTGCCTTTGCTGCCGACTCCGACAGAAATACCGGACTCGACATATTCGGGAACGCCCGTGATGGTGCGGATTTTTTTGGAAGAACATACAACATGCAAATTAGCTACATTGTAGGCACGGAGCGGTGCCACGTACAAGACGGTGATATTTTCAGTATTGAGCACATTCGTCAGATTGTCTTCCGACAGGTCAATGAGCCGTACGACGACCGACAAGCCGGATATCTTAGTGATATTTTCATTGAAATAACGCTGTATGTCATTGACGGTATTAAGAGATATGCGAAATTTACTTTGGTAGGCGACTCCGATCGTGATTACTCCCTGTGACTGCTGCTTGAGATTACGATCGAATGACAGCACCTTGCATAGAATTGGCAGATGCGAAGAAGCAGACAGTGCTGTTTCCTGTGCTTTGGAGGGCAATACCGATCCTACAATGATGCTCATGACGCACATTATGCAGAGTAACCAACGATATGCAGGTAACGTGGATATCATCGCTTATATTCCAAGAGATACAGAGAGCCAGAAATTTCGCTTGTCCTGTTGTATCGCAGGACCGGTATGCTCTATCCCGCCGGGGTAGCTGTATGAGGTATTCAACACATTACGTACCTGCGCCGAGAATGAGATGCAATTCCAAAGCGGCACTGTATTCATCGTTAAATTGACGAGCATAAAGGGTTCGGTCGTAATAGCTTGGCTCATATTATCATCCTTTGTCGTGAGCCGCGACGTCTCGTAAAGTGCATCCATCGAAACGGAGAAATACGACGATATAGGCACTGCAAGTCCGCATTTGAATACCGCTTCAGGGGAATTCGTCAATAACGAATCGAATGAATTTCGGACATGCTGATAGCAAATACTTGCATAACCCCGCAGACCACTTGTAAGTCTCACATTAGCTTCGAGTTCGGCGCCATAGGCCACATTCGATGCAGAATTACGATACTGCGACATAGAATCAATCGGGTCAATTTCCACATCGATTAAATTCATGGTCGAGAAGCGGTAGAGCGAGCCAACAACATAATATTCCTCACTGATTTGCTGTTCGGCGACAATCTCCAAAGTGCGTCCGCGCTCAGGTCGGAGTTTGTCACTGATCTTCATACCCGATGGTGTATCATGATAATAAATTTCATACGCATTCGGCGCTCGGAATGCTGAACCGTACAAGAGCTTGAGTGTTGTGGTAGAGCCGGGATTATAGACGACGGCAAAACGAGGTGTAACGGCGCTTGTGGAGGTCGAGTAGGTATCAAATCGAAATCCCGCTGTCATCGAAATATCTCTCGTAATCTGATATTCATCACTGATGAAAGCCGAGAAAATATTGAGTGGGAAATTCACCTTGAATACTGATGAATCAGATGGCATGAAATTCATCATCACTTTGAAACTAGAACGGTATTCGATGCCGGCGTTGAAACGGTTGCTTGCCGACAAATCCCATCGCAAAAGAGATTCTCCGCCGACGGTATTGCTGCTCGTCGCCTCATCGGACAAATAATTGTCATACGGATAGCTGCCTTCATAATGATACCGCTGATAATAGACCCGATTCATCAACGACACATCTGTTGAAAAATCATGGGAATACTGTATCTGCGTCGCAAGATAGCCGTCAGTTGTCTGCTGACGTGCGTCGTTGAATATCGTGCCCCATGGCGCAGTCGGGATATGCTTCTTGCGCCGGGAGTCGAAGAATTGAAACATCCAATTTCGATATTTGGCAGTAGCTGCGATACTATAAAACCGTTCGGCATCCGCCTGATAATCACTATATCCACCGGTCGTACTATCACTGCTGAATTCATCAAAATACAAGCGCTGACCGCCATAATCACCGATGCGGGCGGCTATCGAAACATCAATATCCGATATAACTTTTCCATACTGCGCGCTGAGTATTTTTTGGTTGAAACTGCCGACCTCGGCTGTCGCTTGAAATTGATTGATTGCAGAACCCGGCTTGGTCACGATATTGACTGTAGCAAACATCGCACCCGTGCCATAGACCACCGAACTCGGTCCGCGGACAATTTCTATACGCAGGATATAATTGGGAGAAATAGGGAATTCATTGCCAAGTGGTGCCGAGCCATAGATGTTTTCATTCATGGTCTGACCGTTGAGCAGCAGGAGAATGCGATTGTTGTAGTCGGTGGGGCGGCTGAATCCACGAACGCCGATGTAGGTGTAATTACGATCGTTACTTACGTAAAAACTGCGTACATTCCGCAGCACATCTTCGAGCGTTCGGTAGCCGAAACGAGCGATGTCTTTGTCGGTAATAATCGTCACTGAAGCGGGAGTCTCTTTTGTTTTTTGCCAGGATTTGGTGGCCGTATTCACCGGTATCGACAGCAGGGAATCCAGCGAAATATCACTGTCATTACTCGCTAATGTCTGTCCGCTGAGCACCGCTGAATCGCTCCCGACTAAAGGAGCACAGACGCAAAGGATACAGGCAAGTACAAAGGAGTAAACTGTTTTCATAACTAACACTAATAAAAGTAGTTGTGCACTTCTCAGAAATTACTCTTTCGGCGGATTTTCCCCATGCGCCGACTCGTCGGAGAGCAATATATGCTTGTATCTTTGATAAATATACGAAGTTAAGAGCAAAATCACACCCAACCCGAAAAAAGAAATGATTCGATTAAGCAAGGTCAGAAAATGCAAATCAAAAATAAATACCTTGAGAATCACCATTCCCGAAAGCGTTATCGACGCCAGGCGGAGACCGCGCTTCTTCCGCCAGAATCCTATCACCATCATCAGTATCGAATACACAAGCCATACCACCGAAAGCATGAGTTGCCGCGTGTTGTTGAGCGCAATCATATAATTCGAATCATAATACTGCGTTCCCGTCCGTGAGCCGAATTCCACGATCAATTGTTCGTAATAGGCAAATGTCTCCACGCTAAGTAATTCAAATACAATCAGTAATAAAACTATCCCGTATGCATTCCCAATATATCGGTGGATGAGTTCCTGTTTTCGAAGCATAGAATATTGAATCCCAAGCACCAAGAACATATACACGAGAAGTCCTGCACGGATATTAAGCAAAAGCACAAAATCCATAATCGGTTTGTACATCATACTATTAATACCGACACAAATACATGCTGCACACGTCACGTGCATACTTGCCCGCAGCACGATCCGATTCTTGCGCCACAACGCACTCCAAAACAAGAGCAGTCCATAGCTCGCCCACACATAGCCAAATGACATTTCGAGCCGGTAATGCGCCTTCGTCCATACTTCGACGGCATTATTATAATTGATATACATGCCGAAATAATCGTTCGTCTCAACAGTGAGCCATGCGAAAAGTATGGCAATCCAACCGTATGTAAGAGCATATAAGTTAATAGCCTTAAACGTGTTTTCTTCGGACCTGTGTACCGCCAACGAAGCTCCAAAGAGCGAGAGAAGAAATGCCCACAATCCAAAACTCCGATCATTAAGAATAAAGTGGTAATATGCTGTATAATCATACGTTGGGAAGGTGCTGCAGGCGAGTAATTGAAAGCTTACCAGCGCGAAAAGTGCAAGAGCAGTAATTCCCACGAAATGCATGCGCCAGCGCACACCGCACCATACGAGAATACCCGCTTGTATAGCCCACGTCGCTACCAAGTCATACTGCTTGAATTGCAGTGCGGCAGAAAAAATCAACAGTACTATCGCAGAGAGAAGGTAGTGAATTTCCAGACGGTTGTCGGCTTTGCCCTGAATCCTGAGAATCTGATACGCCCCAAAATACACCGCACCGAGCAGGAATGTCACCCACCCGGAATACTCGTGGTACGGGCCGTCGATAAGCCTCATCAGCCAGATAAAAAAGGCGAGTCCATTCATGATTGAACCGACGGTTAGCCATGTGCGATTATGAAGCTTTTGAGTGTATAATTTATAGAATTCACCACCAAAAAACAGTGCCCAAAAGAGGGTGAGATGAAAGAGTGTCAGCGCCATGTCGCTCGCTTGATAATATTCCTGAAACCATGAAAAATAAATAAGATACGTTGCAATACGGGCTAAATGTTCGATAAGCATCCAGCGTTCTTTCGCCACAACAAGTATCAAAATTCCCACATCCAACAGCGCCATATACGTAAAGAGTCCTACTTCATTCGGATGCGCCGTCGGCAAGAGTAGCGGCGTTAAAAATCCACCCGCCGTCGCCATGACAGCCGCCGCAAGTGAATCATATTTAAGAGCTTGGAGAAAAGCAATCACCGTGATTCCCATCATGAGGCCAAATGCCGGAAGCTGTGGCATAAGCTGATAAAAATTATACGCAGCATAGACTGATAAATACAAGCTCGACACTCCCACACCGACCAAACCCTGAGCAAAAACCGTGAGCTCCTTGCGGTGGAAATAATTCGCCAAAAACAGCATTCCCACCCCGAATGCCGCGCCCATCGACACGCGCGTCCACTCGTTAATCCAATTATTATCAAAGGCATACTTCAGGAAAAATCCCACCGCGATAATCATTGCAATTGCGCCGATCCGGTTTAATAATTTCCCGCCAATGAGCGCTTCGAGTTCGCTGCTTGTGCGTGGCTTCTTCGGTGTGCTGTGCGCGTGCTGAGCATTCGGTTGAGATACTGACTCACCCTCTGATATGCGGCTTCCGGACGGTATAAATTCAGGTGGTGGTTGATGTTGCGGAGAAGGAGAGATAGGAGGAGGCGTGGAAGCAAGGTGCGGTGTGCTATCTTGCGCTGCAGTAGGGGTAGCTGGTTTCTGTACAGTCTGAAGGTCAGGAACTGTGTCCTGCTCGGAGTTTGAATTTCTTAAATCTTCCGAAGAAGAGAAAGCATCAGCTGTTGTACCAGTATCACGAAGCATGCGGAGCTGTTCACGCAGGCGTGCAATTTCTTTTTCAAGATTGAGTATGCGATAGGAAAGCCGGGCGGAGACATTGGAAGAATTGATAAGCGCGAAAACAGAGAGGGCAAGGCAAACGAGGATAAAGAGTCCTTCCATTGTTACTCCACGGAAAGGAAGTTGAATGAGCTAAGCACCGCAAATTGGATTAATTCACCGCAAATTGTAAAAAATTTAAGTTTCGGTCAAACGGAAACTTGTAAATTTGTAATGTATGTACTTATTACAACGAAAGATTGTTGATGAAATATTGGTCCTCCTTTCCAAAAAAAACATTAGTTGCGATGCTGAGTGTGGGAGTCTTGCTTCTGCAAGTAGCTTGTTATACGGCAGTTGCACAGATGGAACCCCTCGCATCCGAGAAATTCGCCATTCACCCCAAAGTCGGATTTGCGTTTCATTCCTACTCGGCAAGTTTTAAAAGTTTTCAGGGAACGACCGACTGTGGCCTCTTTGAAAAAGGGAGCGGTTCGGGGGTGACCGGATTTGTTTTTGGTGAACTTCCACTGACATCTTCGACCTATCTCGGACTCGGTATCGGGTATATTGATCGCAGCGGGAAGCTCACCGTACCGGGTAATTTTTCATCCTTTGACCCTGCCACCAAGACGACGACGACCATTTTCACCGAAAATGCACTCCATGCTACTCTCGGATATCTCGAAGTACAGCCGGAATTCAGGTCAGTGATTCTTCCAAATTTTCTGAACGGTCCACTGCGGGCTGTCGGAGCATTGCGGTTGTCCATTCCGATATCCGGTTCGTTTATTCAGGATGAAACGATTATTTCTCCCGCAAATGCGGTGTTTGTCGATAAAAACGCGCAAGTACGTCAGGTAGCCGCCGGACAAATAGCAACCAAATCAACGGGTTTCGGGCTCAGCGCCGGACTCGAAAATATGCTGAAAATCGGCGCCAATACCTTCTTTACGCAACAGGTATTGGTCGATTATAATTTCTCCAATATCGTATCGGACGCTAGCTGGAAACTCCTC
>JBPOHH010000887.1:0-2936 GCA_052035765.1 Bacteroidota bacterium | reverse complement strand
TTTCAAATTTCTCGATAAACAGTCATCCGATGTGCTCCGTGCAGATGTTTCAAAGGTATGTGTTTACGGTATTTTCATTTATCTGATTCGGCGAGACCCATAGCCCACGGTTTAAACCGTGGGTTATGGGAATCAACACGATGATTGGACGTTTTTGATAGCATGCGAACCGTTAAAACGGTTGAGAAATTCTCGTCTTTGCTTTGCTCCCATGATTAAAATCATGGGCTATTTTTTTATTTCCGTCCCGTCAGGTTCTACACCTGACGTCAATTGCTTGCCAAATAGATACTTGCTGAGTATTGCTCCCATTTTTTATAGATCTCGATAAACAATCATCAGATGTACTCCGTGCAGACGTTTCAGCGGAAGGTGTTTACGCTTGGTTGTAGCAACCGACCGGACGGGAATAGCCCACGGATTAACCCGTGGGCTATGGATTCCCGTGGGCTGTTTAAACCGTGGGCTATGGAAATGAAGTAACATTAAAAAGCAGATTGAGTCAATTTGGACTACTACTTAACGTAATGAAAGTCTCCATAGATTTTTGAAGAATCTAAATTGCTATCAGTGTACCCTGTACAAGAAAAACTACCTTCGAACCTTTCGTATGACCATGCATCAATTTTCATATTTCCATCTTTACTATCTTTAATTTGGAAAAATAAATTACCTTTTGACCATGAAGTATAGAATTTATTTAACTCTCCTTCATTTTTCACACCACCCCATTCCGGTGCGGTTTGTAATTGTATATATTTTCTATTTGTAGAATCAGCCGAAAAATATGTTTCTGTAAAAATAGATACATTGTAGTAATTAGGATATGTTTCAGTAATATAAAAAATCGAAGAATAAATCTGTTGTTTTTCTCCATCAATCCATATATTCATTTTTAGTTTACCGCTAGTTGGACCCTGGGTATTATCTCCTTCAACATCAACATTAATCCATTTGAAATCAATCCAATTTTTTGCAGCATCGGTAATTACAATTCCTATAAGGTTCTTACCCGGTGGTAATAATACGGTCGAGCCATCACGGGGAATAACTTCCTGTTTACTGTTAAATACCATAAAGTCACTTTCAAATCCTTTACCGTGAATAAGTAAAGAAAGACGACCACCAAGAGGAACTTTGAATCCATCTGTAAGCGGAACATAGTCATCATTCTCATCCAAAGCAACGATTGTATAGGCGGGAAATTTACCTTTTCCGATAGTTCCGTTAGCAATGCTTTTCCATTGATCAGTAGCTTTATTCCAATCATTGATTCCTGTTTTCGCCAAATAATGGATTATTGGGAACTGAGTGCCGGGATCACCCGCTTTGAGTCCTGTAAAATATGGTTGGTATATGCGGTTAAATTCGTCAAAACGAATTCTAGTATCTACGTCTCCAGGACGATTAGGATCAGCTATAAAGAGAGTGCCCCGCGATATTCCATAGACAACCATTGCATGACCTACCTTTTCTTTAAGATTGTCTATACCTACATACTGTGGTGAATTGGTAAGTCTTAATGAATATGAAAAAGCGCGTAACGTTCGTATATCGTCTTTGCCCTGCCATTTTTCAAGTAAACGATTTGATATCGAAGTACTTTGATCCAACTGCAACATACTGCAAAATCTATATCCCTGTACATCATCCTGCCATAATTTAGGAGTCTTGCGAAAACCATCATTATCAAATCTACCAAAGAGTGGGGGACTACCTTTTAGTTTTTTTTGACTATAATACCAAAGCATACCTATAGCTTGTCCTGAACAGATTCCATTAGGTGAAATGTAGGAACCCCTATTCGCAAATTGCCAGTCGTCAACTCCCGGCTTGAAAGGGGTAAAATGATCTTTCATCAGCTCATTTGTATCCACAGTCGAAACAATTATTTCGGTAAATCCTGCATCTTCTGCTGCAATCATTATCCCTTTCCCGAGACCTCCCATCGAAGTATGAGCGAAATGACGGGTTGCTATAGTGATATGGTCCGATTCGAGTTCTGATATTGGAAGACCTTCAAGTTCACCTGTAGTACGATCATACATAAAAGCCATAGCAAACTGACCCTTAGGTACACTGATAGGGATTTTCAAAGACAGTATCGAATCTGAATATCCACCACCATTTGAAATTTTGATAACAGGGGTGATAGGATGAAACAGCGAGCCGAAACTGTGGTTGGTAATCGAGGCAGTTGATATTTTGAATTCTCGGGCTTCAGGATAAGAATTTGGCGGGGTAATAATGGTAAGTCCATTCAGGGAATCTCCGGGACGATTGACCACAATCGTTCCACCGGATGAACTAATACTTTGCTGCACTAGCTTGACTTCAGCTCCTATGTTGATCTGTGGAGAAGAAGGGGACGTCGAATCTCCGCAGCCGCAAAGAAAGACAAAAAGGAGAAGAGGAAGGATTATATTTTTCATATAACACCTATAACAGTATGAGAAATTAGACTATTATTTTGCAATTACTATACAAAGATAACAGTTTGTATTTACAATCTACTTACCCGATAAAATTCTATTTTCTGTTACTCCAATAATCCACAAACACTGTTTCACCAAGTGTATTTACAGTCTCGTTAGGTTCTGCAACGGGTGTCAATTTAATATCCCACGGTTTAAACCGTGGGATATGTGTTTCCCGATTACTCACCCTTCCTGCTTCTTCAAATTCACCATTTCCGTGAAGCTTTTGGCGGCATTGGTGAAGTCGGAGGGTACGAGCACGATGGTGGTTGTGTTGTTGTCAATGCCGATTTCCGAGAGCATTTGCATGCGCCTAAGTTCAAGTGCTATTGGACTTCCTTCCATTTCTTTGGCGCCTTGGGTGAGCTTGATCGATGCTTCGAGTTCGGCCTCGGCTTTGACAATTCGCGCGCGTTTTTCGCGGATGGCTTCGGCCTCGCGTGCCATTGCGCGTTGCAT
>JBPOHH010000132.1:0-5617 GCA_052035765.1 Bacteroidota bacterium | reverse complement strand
GTCAAAATCGGCAGCGTCGCTCTCTCGCCCCGCGCCGATTGGCGGATGCCGAGCGATGCACAGGCAGGGTTGTGGCTGCGTGAGGTGGAGGAGTTGTAGAGGTAATCTCTTGTGGTAAATGCGGTTACATTTTTAACGCAAAGGCGCAGAGACACAGAGATATCTTTGCGTTCGTTGTTTTAAAAATTACCAATAGCCGGTCATTGAGCGAAGTCGAAATGCCCGGCTGTTGGTTGAGTTGTTTAAGATTTCTCGGGAATTTCACGAATCACAAAAACTATCAGAGAACCCAAGTAATGTGTTTGCGCACACAAGAGGGCAACCGTAAAGGATTGCCCCTACGACAGAAATAAATCTCACTTCCTGCTGAATTCAACGCACCAAAATCCCCCCTTCCCGGCGCATCGTTGAATCCAATGATTTTTCATATCTACAGCCGTAATTCTCATATTAACTCATTGATGTAAATGTTTGTTGATTAATTTTGCGTGTCATCGCTGCCCTACAGGTAGTGCATCGGACACGGCATTCCTCGAAGCGTGTGAGAATTACGTCTCTACTGATAAATAGGTTCATATTGTGAAATACGTTCTACTGATTTATATCCTCATGTTCTGTTGCGTTCAGCATGCACAGAGTCATGCCGATACAATGTCAGTGCGCTTTGATATGTTTTCAATTAAGGATGGACTCTCACAGGGATTGGTGATGGCGGCGATACAAGACAAAGAGGGTTTTATGTGGTTCAGCACCAAGGATGGACTCAATAAATACGACGGGTATCGGGTGACGGTGTACCGGAATGACCCGCATGACCCGTACTCGCTGCCGGATAATTATGTAACGCAATTGTTGGAGGATAGTGCCGGTAATTTTTGGGTAGGTACCGATACGAAGGGACTATTTTTATTCGACAAAAAGCAGGAGCGTTTTTTTAAAGTGACTCTTACCGGCGAGGAAACATCCCTTGCGCACGAAGGAGTATGGAGAATTCAGCGTCAGGGCGATGTACTTCTCGTAGGGCGTACTCAACACATGTATCTCTATGATATTAGTATTATTTTGCACAAAGCGCCGGCTGCAGTCACTTCACAGAAACTCCCGGAGCCAATACTGAAACTCCGTTGGTCACAAGAGATACAGAGATATTCCGGACACTATGCTTTCATGCCGGATAACAGTATATGGATGTGCAGTAAAGATTCATTGAGAGTCTATACCAGAGAAGGTGGCGGTAGATATGTGCAGACGAATAGCTATTGCCAGGCACAAATACAAACTACTAGTACAGAAGTTGAATATACCCTTCATCATCTGCCGAACCCGAATCATAAATTGATTGTTGATTACGGGAAGCTTTATGTCCATGATTTTAGTGCAAAAAAAAGAATTTTCGAGCATACAATATACAGCGGCTACATGGGAGCTCGTGAACAGACAATACGCGATAAAGATAATAATTATTGGTTGCTTGCGGATAATAAAGTGACTTATTATTTTAACACCACAACGTATCAGATTACACCAATCTACACCCATGGAATGTTGCAATCAATGAACAGAGGTTATACACCTTGTATTGACCGTAATAACAGATTATGGATAGGTACGACGGGGCATGGAGTAATGAAATATGACTACCGCAAGTATCTCTTCCGCAGACTCAACAACGTCATCGGGTTTTTTGATTCGGAATATAGAGAAAATGAGGTGCTCGGCAGCAATTCAAATGGAGAGCCGGCAATATATCATCTCAACACATCAACATACACAACCATTCTACCGCGCGGGCTATGGAAAAAAAAATGGTTGTTATGGAGCTTGATTGACGACGCTAACGATGGGTATGTCATGCTGATAGTTGATAAAGAGACAAAAGCGAAGTACCTTGTTTACTACACTACAGGGTCACAAAAATTAAGAATTGTACCATATCCATATCTCTCGTGTTACGCCTACCAAAATTTTATGAAGGACAAGGATGGGCAACTTTGGATAAAAGGGTTTAATATGTTGAGAATGCCCTTTATTGCTAAAATAGATAGAGTAAATTTTACTTCCTTGAAAGAATGTTATTTTCCTGCAAAAATGGAACATAGCGAATATCCCTTTATATCGGGCTGGCTACAGGATAGCAAGGGCGTGTTTTGGTTCGCTACCCTGCAGGGACTCTACAGCTTTGACGAAAAAAAACAGCAATGGAAGCAGTATGCCCACAGTCCGCATGATGAGTCTTCCGTACCGCCGAACTTTTTATTCAGCATCTGTGCTGATCCCAAGCAGCCCGACAAGTATCTTTGGATAGGGAGCAATGGAGCAGGTGTAAGCAGATTTGAGATAGCGACCGGGAAATGTACTCATTTTACCGAGCGCAATGGGCTGCCGAATAATGTTGTCTATGGTATCCTGCCGGATACGATGGGTAATATATGGCTAAGTACCAATAAAGGGCTCAGTTGCTTGCCACTGGCACAGAAGCCGTTGAACAAAGTAGAATGTATCAACTTTACCACCGCAGATGGATTACCCGGTGATGAATTTAACAGATATGAGATGCTCAGACAGCCGAACGGCGATCTGATTTTCGGTGGACCGGAAGGCAAGATCATCTTTAACCCGCAAAAAGTATTACAGAGCGACCCACCGCCAACGATTATCATTACCGGTGCGGCAATATTCAACAAGTTGCTGTCACATAAGATAGATAGTGCTGTGTTTTCCTCAAATGTCAGCTATGCGCCCCGCATTACGCTCACAAGGCAGCAAAGCATGCTTACTCTCTTTTTTGCTGCACTCGACTACGCGAGCCCGCATAAAAAAAACTATAGATACATCCTCGAAGGGTATGATGCACAGTGGGTAGAATCTGGCACCAAAAACGAAGCAACCTATACCAATCTTTCTCCGGGTACCTATACCTTCCGGGTCATCGGCGCAGTGAGCGGCGGCGCTTGGAATACGACCGGCGCGCGTATTGAGATTGTTATTTTGCCGGAATGGTGGCAGACCTGGTGGTTCCAATCACTGGCTGTACTTGCCGGAATTATCTCCCTTTATAGCATTTTACGCTATAGATTTTATCAGAAAATGAAAGTCTATACCCTGCGTAATCGTATTGCAAGCGACCTGCATGACGAGATAGGCAGCACCCTTAGTAGCGTGTCGCTGGCGACCTTGGTATTGCAAAAAAAGGTAACGGAAACGACGCCTGAAGTTCAGAATTTACTGCGACAAGTCAACGAAAACATCCTCTCCATGATGGATTCGATGAGCGATATCGTCTGGGCAATTAACACCCAAAACGACAGTCTCGAAAATGTGATCCATCGTATGCGGGCATTTACGAGTGAGATACTTGAACCCAAAAACTGCAACGTTCATTTTGAAGTAGAGAGCAAAATCTACTCCATCGCTCTCAATATGGGACAGCGAAAAAACCTCTATCTGATATTTAAAGAAGCAATTAACAACATGGCAAAATATGCCGACTGCTCCAATGCCCGTATATGTATCACTGCCAAAGAAAAGCGGATAACCATGACCATCCAAGACGACGGGGTAGGATTTGATACTCAGCAAGATACAAGCAAGCAGCGCCTGTCCGGCAATGGACTCAAGAACATGCAAAAACGAGCCGAGGAATTACAAGGCAGACTCTTCATCCGCTCAGAAAAAATCCGAGGCACGGAAATCATTCTGGATTTTTCTTTGTAAAGTATGGAATTACAAACAGTTGTAACGCTAAAATCGATTAAAAAATATGTCATTCTGAGGGAGTTTTCGACCGAAGAATCGAAACTTGATAATGTGGTAATGCAATGATTTTACTGTAATTTACGGTTCTTTGCCCCAAGAAGGACTCAGAATGACAGCGTTGTTTTAAATACGGTACTATTAAGTTCACATACAGTTATAATTAAGTACAACATTAAAATTTCAATCCAAAACTGAATACTCGTATGAAACCTATTAAAATCTGTGTCTTTGATGATAATAAGCCACGCCGAGACATGCTTGAAATGCTTGTCAACTGTACGGACGGACTTCTATGTGTGGGGGCGTATAATGATTGCAGTCAAGTAATTAAAGATATAAAATTATCTGTTCCCGATTTAGTGCTTATGGACATTGACATGCCGATAGTCAATGGTATTGAAGGCGTAAAGCTCATCAAAAAGCAATTCCCGTCGGTTGTTGTGTTGATGCAGACGGTGTTTGAAGATGACAAAAAAGTATTCGATGCTATCGTCGCCGGTGCCGACGGCTATATTCTCAAAAAAGCCGCACCCGAAAAGCTCATTGCAGCAATTTTTGAGGCCATGGAGGGCGGCGCGCCGATGTCACCGACGATTGCCAAACAGGTGTTGGCACTCTTTAGCAATCAGCATAGAAGTTCGACCAACGAATTCGACCTCACCAAGCGCGAACAGGAAATTCTCACCCTTCTGGTGCAAGGGTATAGTTATAATAAGATTAGTGAAAAATGTTTTATCTCCTATCCTACCGTTAACTCGCATATCAGCCATATTTACGAAAAATTGCATGTCAAGACCGGTACTGAAGCCGTAGCGAAGGCAATTCAACGGAAATTAGTCGATGTATAAGATATGTCGGAACGCTGACAATTTTTCTGATGCATAGAATTGAGACTATCGGGGCGAATTGTATTCGCCCCTCGTCGTACTTATTGGGCACTCTAATGCAATGAACCGATGATGTGGACTATGAAGAGACCTTCTGTATCACTCTCAACCATCCTCAAGAATCAATTCCGGGATCACCCCAAAAATCATCTCCTCGAATCAACCTCCCAATTACCTCCAATTGTAGCTGCCGGATAGTACTCCAATGAGCATTCAATGACAAAAATCATTGAATCCAACTATTGTGCAGCGGTCGAAACCACCGTAGTTTTGAAGTAGTTAATTGATTGTAAATCAACGTGTAAATTAACTGTTCATACTATTTTTTTTTAACAATTGTACAGAGGATACATGAGAAAATCAGTGGTTGGTATTCTACTCACCTTTGGTGTGAGTATCACGGCTCTGCAGGCACAAACGGAGATACTTTCTTCCGGCGGTGATGCCTTTGGTAATGGAGGCAGCAGCAGCTATTCGGTGGGGCAAATTGTCTATACATACACCTCGGATGCTACGGGTGCATCGAGTCCGGGAGTGCAACAGCCCTTTGAATTCTTTACCGTCGGCATTGAGGAGAATCCCGATGTCTGCCTGTCGATGAGTGTCTATCCGAATCCGGCGCAATCGATCGTACAGCTCAATATCGAAAACATGAGTGTGGATAATTTGTCCTATCAGCTCTTTGATGTGAGCGGACAAGTATTGCTCACAGAAAAAATTACCGGTCAGCTTTCGCCAATTGCCTTGGAAACTATGGCGTCTGGGATGTATGTTCTCCAAGTATTAAATAATAATGTAACTATCCAATCCTTCACAATTATCAAAAAAAACTAATATGAAAAAACTCTCTTTACTCTTCGCAGGAATTCTCCTTTCCGTCAATGTGTATGCTCAAGCACCCAATAAAATGAGCTATCAAGCAGTAGTACGAAACGCATCAAATGCTCTCGTAGCCGGTAAAGCAGTGGGGATTC
>JBPOHH010000068.1:0-2177 GCA_052035765.1 Bacteroidota bacterium | reverse complement strand
GCCTTACTACTATTCAAATTCCTGTCGAATCGATCGGTGCTGTTATCGGTACCGGAGGTTCGGTCATCCGCGCTTTATGCTTAGAATTTGGTGTTGAAATCAACATTCAGGATGATGGAACAGTCGTGGTCGCTTCGACGAGCGGTGAAGCATCAGCCAAAGCGGTCGAACGTATCCTCTCGATCGTTCGCCCACCGGAAGTCGGTATGGTCTATACGGCTACGATTAAAGAAGTACGCGAAGGTCTCGGCGCAATTTGTGAATTTATGCCAAAAACCAAAGGTTTGCTCCATATTTCACAAATCAGCTATGACTACTTTGAAAATGTTGGTGACGTCCTCAAAAATGGACAGCAAATCGAAGTGAAATTGATTGAAATTCAGCCCGACGGTAAATTCCGCCTGAGCCGTAAAGCATTACTCGAAAAACCCGAAGGATATGTCGAACGCGAGCGCCCACGTGAGCCAAGACGCGACGATGACCGTCGTGGTGGTGATGACCGGCGCGGTGGCGGCGATAGACGTGATGACAGACGTGGCGGCGGCGGCGGATACAACAGACGCTAATCCTCCACTACTTCCCATAAAAAGAAAAGCCGCTTTCGATTAGAAAGCGGCTTTTTTATTGGGTAGCTCAATTATCTTACCGAAGAATTACCACTTGCTGTGTACGTGTCGCACCATCGGCTGACGTTACCACATAAGTGTATGTCCCATTTGTTAATTTCGCTGTGTTGAGGTTCAGTCGGAATGTGCCGGCAGGATACTCCGAACGTTCGATTTCCGACACAAAGCGACCGGCAGCGTCATAGATGGTAACGCCTGCAGATGTTGGCGTGTCGAATGTAAGCTCAATTGATCCATTGAATTGCATTGGATTCGGGAATGCCGACATCGTAAAGTGCGCAAGCGTATTCTCAGCTTCATCGACCGATACTGCGCCAAGCACGACATCGTCGTTCTGACGTGGCACTACTTTGTAATTGCTGAAACTGTACAGCATTATTCCTTTGAGAGAAGTAATTCTCTGTCCGCGTTGCAGCCATACTTTCGCATTTGCTGTTTTGGTCGCGTATTGCGTGTTGCCATCATCCGTCTCGACTCTCAGGCGTGCGTTGCCTTCGTTGGGTCCCCCAAATTCCGTCGAATCGACAATATTAAATTCACCGAAATTACTCGGCGCATCAGCATTGGTATCGGCTACGACGACATTTTCTAATTCAACCATCATACTTTCCCATTGCTCGACCGTAGGATCGCCCGAACGTTTACCGGCGAAGTCTTTGGTTTTCAAGCGCTTTGGAGGATATTTCAAACCCGGATCGGTAAGTAATGTTGCGTCAGAATTTGCGATCGAGTCCATTGTTGTCACACCGTTGAGTTCGCGGATGATACCACGTACTCTCACTTTATCCCATCGTGAAAACGCACGGATTTTGCTCGAAGGAGACGTAGAATTAAGCACCAATGCAGAATATCCTAGTTCACTGTCTTGAATATAAACTCTTGGCGCGCTGAGCACTTCATTCGGGACATCGGCTGCGTCTGCTGAGACGGTCGCTTCGAGCGTTGCGTAATAACCGCCATAGACGGTCGAACCGGTCGCGGTGAACTGTTCGCGGATGTCTTTAATCTTCGGAGCGCGGTCGAGAACGCGGTAGTAGAAGACGGCTGTGTCGGCGGTTGGGAATTTCACGACTGTATTATCAACATCGGAGATTTCTGCTTTCCAGCGAACGAGCGAGTTGTCTGCTTGCGCCGGAATACTTGCTGTGTAGAGTGTATCGGATACTTTTGTTGCATCGAGAGCAGTCATCGCACCGCCATTAACTGAATATTTTACTTGGACATACTTAAGGTCTGCTTTGCCTTTGCGGAGGGTAATCGACACCGGCACGGTTTCCGTCGATGTGGGAATAGCGTTCATACGCGTACTGCGGGTATTGACAAGCACCGGCGGGGCGGAATTTGCATCAATCATGAGGTCTTCGGGTACTGCGGGTGAAATCATGAACGATACGGGTTGACCACCGACATTATTGGACGTAATGTATCCTTTGAGAGAATTGATTTTTTGACCAACCTGCGGAGCAACGAAAGTACCGATTTTCACGGCATCGGTGCGGTAATAGTTTGATTGATCACGGAGATACATTTGATTACCGGCAGCATCGGTGA
>JBPOHH010000106.1:0-2293 GCA_052035765.1 Bacteroidota bacterium | reverse complement strand
TCTTCATGGTAAGTCCTTACATGTCATTATTTTCGCCCTTTACCTACTTTCGACTGTTCTCGCATATCATTGGTCATGCCGACTGGGGACACCTTGCTGGAAATTTCTCACTCATACTGCTCATCGGACCGCTTCTAGAAGAAAAATACGGTTCACCACTCATGCTCCTCATGATCCTCGCGACCGCCCTCATCACCGGAGTTTTAAACATGTTTTTCTTTTCGACCGGTCTGTATGGTGCAAGCGGTATTGTCTTTATGCTCATTCTGCTGAGTTCGCTTTCCCGCGTAAAGTCAGGTCATATCCCTCTCACCTTCATCCTTGTCGTCGCCTTATTCCTTGGGAAAGAAATACTTAACTCACTCAGGCCTGATGGTGTGTCGCAGTTCGCCCATATTGTTGGCGGACTCTGCGGTAGTGTCTTTGGCTTCCTGAAACGTGAAAAACCGACGCCGACCGAAGCTTAAAATATGAACCCACAACTCATTACCTCGATTGATGACCCGCGGATACAAGCGTACCGTTCGCTCGAAGGCACGCCCATCCACCATACACGCGAACAACTGTTCATTGCAGAAGTCAGAAAAATCACCACTTCCCTGCTGGAGAGTTCACTTGATGTGGTGTCCGTCTTTGCACTTTCAAAATACTATCAATCACTTAGCCGGTTCATTGAAAGTAGAAACATCCCAAGCGATGCACTTTTTACCGCCGACTCTTCAATAATGGATCGTATAGTCGGCTTCCGTCTCCATGAAGGAGTGATGGCAATTGGCAAGCAACCGGAACCAATTCCATTATCAGCACTTACCTTCCCTGCTGTTGCTCTTACGGGTGTCGTCAATTCAGAAAATGTCGGTGCTATTATGAGAAATTGTACTGCCTTTGGAATACGAAGTATAATCGTCGATACTGCCACAAGTAGTCCGTTTCTCCGGCGCTCGGTGCGTGTGTCGATGGGAGCAGTTTTTTCGCTTGATATTCATTATGCAGAATCAATTATTGATGTTATTGATGAGCTGCGGGCAAGCACTCAGTGTTCGGTCATCTGCGCAGAAGTCACTCCAGATTCGATACCGTTACCTTCGTTTGTCATACCCGAGAATTCGGTCATAATCTTTGGAAGTGAAGGAAATGGTATTCCTCAATCGATTTTGGAGAAAAGTGATGCCATCGTATCAGTGCCCATAACAGCAGTATCATCAATTAATGTCGCAGCTACGAGTGCGGTGGTGTTGTATCATTACCGGCATTTCCGCACCCCCTTTATTTTACGGTAACGCATATATATCATATTGTTATGAAGAATATTCTTGTCATCGTTTGCAGTGTATTTACTTTGTATAGCAGTAAAGCCGGTACTGATTCACTCTCCTATTTTCGCTCAATCGGGAATGCAATCAAAGATGATTGGTATTCTGCAGGTGATGACGCGTTGTTTGTGCTTCATGCCTTTGGTCGGGCGGGGAGTACCTATTCCCTGACGGTAACCGGTGGAGTGCTTGCAGCAACAGGCGGAGCGTTTTTACTGGATGGAGACACTCGAAGTGAAATACTGAACCAACATACTTTACAACGAGATAACATTAGCGCCGTTTTTCGGGAATATGGAGGAACGTATTCGATTGTTGCATCGAGCGCAGGACTTTATACCCTTGGATTGCTCACGCAATGCGATGAAGTGCGTACCTCGGGTCGATTAGTACTTGAGGCATTTGCCGTGTCAGGTGTCATTAACGGTGGACTAAAAGTACTCCTCGGGCGAGGCAGACCGTATTTGAATCTCGGAAAAGATAAATTCAAGCCGCTCAATTTTTTAAATGATTATAATTCCCTGCCTTCCGGACATACAACGGTAGCATTCACAATATCAACCGTTTTGTCGGATCACATCGACCGTTGGTGGGCCTCGGCAGGTCTCTACACCATTGCAGCAGCAACAGGAATATCCCGTATCTACGATGACAAACATTGGCTTAGTGATGTAGTCCTCGGCGCATCGATCGGGTATTTCTCAGGAAAACTCATCACTTCCGCCCATCAAGCCCAAAAATCCACCACATCAACATCACTCCGACTCTACCCGATGATAGGTGGTGTAGGATGTACGTATCAATTTTAGCATCACTTTTTTATAAAAAGCAGGCATCCTCTACGCTATCTCAACGTGTTATAAGGTAATAAGGTGAATTCTTACCCTGACATTTTTCTACTAAAGTCTATCGTTTTGAACAATATTCTTATTGTTCTGATATAGGAAAAATTTCTCACTACTTATACCTGACCACTGAAT
>JBPOHH010000380.1:0-1827 GCA_052035765.1 Bacteroidota bacterium | reverse complement strand
GTCCCCTTAGAATCTTCAAGTATACTATGAATCATTTTTGTACTTGATACACCAGCTGTTGTATCTATCTTCCCTTCAGGTAGGTCGAAATTAGTGAACCCTTTTCCATCAAATATGCATGTTCCTTCTATTGTCCCAATCCAAACATTCCCATTGACATCTGTCTCTATGCACCAAACATCATTGCTGATTAAGCCATCTGATTCGTAATAATTGGTCACTACTGTGCCATCAATACTGCTAATACCACCATAATGCCCAAACCAAATTTTCCCATCTTTATCTTCTGCAATGTCTTTTATGGTGACACCTTTTCCAGATTCACTTTTAATACTATCAATATGAATTAATGAATCGCCAGCTAGTCTAAACGCTCCATTTTGAGTGCCGAACCAAATATTGCCCTTACTATCTTGAAACATCTTTCTCACAACTTGACTTATCTGATTTTGTAAATTTGGGAATTTAATTGTTTTCTTATCCGGTATTCCATTTTGTTTACCACGATTATTCGTTTGCCCATTACACAATGTCATCACAGAACAGAGTGCAATTCCTGTAAACAATAGTATTCTGTGAATTGGAGTTTTCTCTTTTTCATTGAACTCTTTTCTATAACTCATAACGTTAGTAATATATAAAGTTTGCAGTACTATTCGAAACAAAACTGATATCAGCGATCAGACTCGTAGTGTGCAGATTAACCGCAAAATTCGCCATGGTTATCGCAAAGTTCGCAAAGAATATTGTTGTTCAATCTTATACCCGGCATACGTTCAGGATTCATTGTATCTATAGTGGAATCTGTACAAATTCACGTACCATTACCAGCATCTCTTCTCTGCGACCTTTGCGCAACCTTCGCGACCTTTGCGTTAAAATTACTCTAGTCAGCCGAATAGACATACATTAAACGGTTCACTTGCTGGTAGAATTACCCTTTCCCAAAAATCCGCGTTCGAAGCAATTCCCCAAGCAATATCCTTAATTTCTTACCCTTTGGCACAAAAACACGTCCTGGGAAGGGATCACAGCCGCGCGCTTCAAGTTTGTCCAAGATACCGCTGTAAATCGCGCTTGCTGCATAAATTGCAAATTGTGATTCCCGGTCGAGCATGGCGATTCCCGGCTCGGCTTCCTGGTAGTATTTACGCGCTCGCTCGATATTAAACTTCATCATTTCAAGGAATTGCGGCGTGGCACGTTCGGCGAGGATGTCTTCGTCCGTCACCCCAAATCGCTTCATCTCATCCTGCGGGAAGTAAATTCGACCGGCATTTTTATCTTCGAGGACGTCGCGGAGAATATTCGTGAGCTGCATCGCAATTCCTAATTTCTCGGCATAAACGAGAGCGGTGGGATTGGAATAACCGAGCACGGGAGTCATCATGAGCCCAACGACGCGTGCCACGCGGTAACAAAACACATACAATTCATCAAAGGTCTGATATCTGTTTTTCTCGGTGTCCATGAGCACGCCTTTGAGCAGGTCGAGCGCGTACTCCATGGGAATCTTATACTTCTGCGCGGCGACACTAAAGGGTTGAATTACCGGATGTTGCGACTCGCCATCACGATAGGCGATGCGGAGTTCGGACTCAAGATGATGAATCTCCGCGAGCACTTCCTCACGGGTACGAGCTCTCGGAACATCGACGATATTATCAGCATACCGGCACAGACCATACACAGCATACGTCGCCCACCGTTTATGCTTCGACAGCAGTAATGTGCAGAGGTAAAAGCTTTTGGCGTAATACTTTGTAATCGAACGTGCGTACCGGAAATTCAGTTCGTCGGCATCGTTAAGATGGAATTTCATGGCTG
>JBPOHH010000534.1:0-2201 GCA_052035765.1 Bacteroidota bacterium | reverse complement strand
CGAGATTACGGGCATGTTCCTCGGGAGTGTAGGTGAAATTGTCCGGCTTATCCGACAGACCGAACCCCAGATGATCGGGCGCAATACAGCGATACTTCTGCGAGAGCCGCCGGATAATTTTCCGGTAGAGAAACGACCATGTAGGAGTGCCGTGTACCATCACAATTGTCTCGCCCGTGCCCTCATCGATATAGTGCATTTTGCCGGCACGGAGTGTGTGGAAATGTGGCGTAAAGGGATATTCCTTTGTATCAAGCCATTCTGGAGATGAATTCATACATTACCTGTATTTACTTATTAAACATTCAGTTATCTCATCGATTGGGAAGCTGCCTTCAGGAGCAAGTACATAATTGGTGCAAATTCCATCGACCATCGAAAAGAGCAAAAACGCTTCGGTTCGGTCGGAATGAAGTCCGCGCGGGTCGAAAAATGTCGCAAGTGAATCAATAATCTGCACCTGCATTGCGGCAAAATCCTCTCCGAGTACCTGCTGCAAAATTGGCTGTCCACGCAAACCATAAAACAGCGACCAAAAGCGGCGATTCTCCTTGATACTCGTTACCACATTCGTTAAATATGCTTCGAGCTTTTCGTGCAACTCGGCGTACGGGTCAATCGCAATCGTCGCGAGCACTTCCGAAAACCGCGCTTGAATAATCTCGCGAAGGAGCGCTTCTTTTCCCGAAAAATAACGGTAGAGGAGTCCTTGCGCTACATCCGCGCGCTTGGCAATTGCCGATATAGGCGTGCGGTCATATCCATTCTCTGCAAAGAGTTCGAGCGCCGCATTGACGATTCTGTCACGGCTGCTGTCTGTTGTTTGTTGTGTTGTCATAGTTGTAGTTATATAAGTGAATGAACGTTCATTCGCAAACTTACCGTCTTTTTTTATTTCCTCCAAATTAATTTTTTAAATTGCTTCTCCTGCCTACCAATAGATTCAAGAATTTTCTCGCTATATTTGGAGTAATTAATTACAGTGCCACCGATGGGAAGCATACTCACAATGAGATATGGCGCGATAGACATAGGGAATTCAAGGGTGAAAATTCTGACCTATACCGGCGAGGTGGTGACTGCCGGATATAGTGAGAATTCCACAGACGAACTCCGCAGTACAATCGAAAAGCTACGGCAGGCGCACGATTTCCGTGAGTATCGGTGGGGAATGTCGAGTGTAGTGCCGTGGATGAGTGAGGAAATTTTGCCTGAACTGCTTGGCAATACAACGATTATCCCATCTGTCGAACTCATTGCTAATCAAAGAGTAATTGATGGTTCGAATGTACAGGGCGCAGGTCATGACCGTATCTTTGGGCTCATCGGCGCGCTCCGGCACAGCAAGCCGCCGTTCATCACGGTTGACTGCGGAACGGCGATCACGATTAATTATCTTGATGGTGATGGAGTCTTTCAGGGAGGCGCGATCCTGCCTGGACTTTCGACATCGTTACGTGCATTGCATGAGCGCGCGGCGCAGCTTCCTCTGTTGATGCCGCAACATACGGTAGAAATCACCGGTAAAACCACTGCAGAAGCGATGACAATCGGTAACTATTGGGGCGCATGTGGCGCGATTAGCTTGATCGTCGAGCGGATACGCCGGGAGCTAGCGCGTGGCGAGAGTATTCGGATATTTATGACCGGCGGTGACCATGAACTGCTGCTGCCTGCGATGAATAGCAGTCATGCTATCTCTTTGCCATATCTTGTCCTTGAAGGAATCCGGGCGGTCGTGCAGGAACAGTTGGAAAATAATGAATGAACGTCCATTCAACAGAAGAGAACATATTTAACAGCGAACATTATTCAACAGAGAACATTATGAAATATTTACTTTTACTACTTGCTTGTGTGGGATTTTCGGTGGGGTTTGTGTCATGTTCGACCGATGAACACGCCGAGGAGGACCTCGTGGAATTCAATTCTTCTGCTATTCAGGCAGCGCGGAAGGAGAAGGATGCGTTTTTCAAATCCGACCCGAAGGCGCCGTTGATCCCTGAGCAACAGAAGGTATTCAAAGGACTTCGCTATTTCGCGCCAACGGAGGAATTTTTCGTGGATGCGGCATTTGACCAGGCGGAGAAGCCGGATACGATTATCATGCTGACCTCCAAGTCAAATGACAAACGCCGCTACCTGCGGTATGGTTTTTTTACCTTTACCCTCGGCGATTCGACCTATAAGCTCACGGCATT
>JBPOHH010000146.1:0-12771 GCA_052035765.1 Bacteroidota bacterium | reverse complement strand
GCAAGCAGAGAACTGCAGAGAAAAAACACAGATATGGTATATACTACGCTTTTCATATATGACATTTGGATAAGTTTATTGAAATTCTATTCACAATAAAAGCCGGTTGAATCAACCGGCTTTTATTGTGAATAGAATTTCAAGAAGTTACTTCTTTTCAGCTTCTTCAACCTGTTTTGTGAGCTTGATAGTCTGGTCATCGAGCTGTTTATTGAGGGCTTTGACCTGTTCGTCAAATCGTTGGTTGAGCTTCGCGGTTTGCTCGGCGAGTTGCTTGAGCTGTTCTTCGAGCTGTTTGGAAATTTGATTCAGACTTTCCTGGAGAACTTTAATCTGCTCTTTTTGATTCTGGAGCATACCTTTTGCATTTTCATCGAATTGCTTAACGAGGTTGCGGAGCTGTCCGTCGTAATTTTTGACGAGGGAATGGGTCTGATCGTCGAGAATTTTAATGAGTTGTTTTTTGGTATCATCTTGAGCTGCCGGAGCTTGAGTCGCCGGAGCTTGAGCGAGGAGATGAGACACTGTACCGAGAGCAAATACTACGATTAATACAAGTAGATTTTTCATAAGAAGACATGGATAGGTTAAAACATAGTAGATTCTTCACGTTCGAATAATGCATAAATCTCATCACTGGATCCTGCTGACTGTACTTCCGATCGGAAGCTGTCATTATTCATCAGGCGGGAGATTCTGCTGAGCATTCGCAGATGAGTTCCGACGGTATTTTCTCGTCCGATGAGCATAAAAATCGTATTGACGGGCAGACCGTCGAGTGCCTCAAAATTTATCGGCGCAGCGAGTGTGAGGAAGCATCCTACCGTATCGGCTACAGAATTTGTTTTACCGTGCGGGAGTGCGAATCCCTTTCCGATGCCTGTGGACATTATCGCCTCACGTTCCCACACCACGCGCTGTACTTCGGTCGGGTCAGTGATTTGCCCTGACTCTGCAAGTGCCTGGATCATGAGGGTTAACGCTGCTTCTTTCGTTTCGATCTGGCGATGAACGAGGATGGAGTTTTTATGGAGAATATCCGTTATTTTCATAATTCTATAGGAGTAATAAGTTACTAAAATTCATTCCTTGCCACTATTCATCATCGCTTTGAAAATACGTCACCGAGCGCTGGTCATAGACCGTGGACTTGTCTTTTTTGCGTAAAAATATCTGCTCCTGAAGGCGCTCGGCAAATACTTTGGCGGCATTATAGCCGTAGGTACGCAGTAAATAATTGAGAGCGATAACCTCAGTAATAACGGTCACATTTTTTCCGGGGAAGAGCGGTAATTTCACCGACGCAACATCGACACCGATAATAGAAAGCGGCGCTTCTTCGAGTCCGGTGCGCGTGTATTCGTTGTCTTTGACCCATTCTTCGAGTTCGACGATAATTTCGAGGCGTTTTTGGAATCGAATTGCACGAATGCCGAACATCCGTTCAACGTCAATAATCCCGAGTCCGCGAATTTCCATGAAATGCTTCGAGAGATTGGTGCCGGTTCCCATGAGAACGCTTTCCCGTTTTTTCGTAAAATAAACGATATCATCGGCTACCAACCGATGACCGCGCTCAATCAAATCAAGCGCAATTTCGCTCTTGCCGATACCGCTTCTGCCGGTCAGGAGCACACCCACACCATAGACATCGACGAATGAACCGTGCAGAACGGCCTGCTGGGCGAATTGATCATCCAAAAACTCTGATAAGAGATACGACGACTTCGTGGTTTCGAACTCTGTCGTGAGGACAGCTATATTTCTACGTTCAGCAATTTCAAGGAGTTCGGGCTCCAGCTCATGATTATTCGTGAGAATGATACATGGTATCGGGAATCCTGTAATCGTCTCAAACGCCTGCCGACGTGCCTCTACCGAGAGACTTTTGAGGTAATAAATCTCCGTATTGCCAAAAATCTGTACTCTATGAAACGTAAAAAGCTCCACAAATCCTGCAAGCGCAAGCTGAGGACGATGGAGATTTTTGTCGGTAATGGCATTTGCCAAGCTTTTGCCGCCAACGACTGCCCGGAGCTGTACCGGCGAGGAAAGGAGCTGCTCGACATGAATATTCTGCTTGGAAATTGTCTTGAGTTTGGAGAATTGGGACATACGAAATTGTCTCTAAATATTGAATGACACGGCTAAAAGATGGGTCTTGGCAGCAGGTACCTACCAAGACCCATCATTATGAGAAAAATTCGACATTTTCACATAAAAACCACAGCATACGGGTCGTGCTGCAGACGGGTATTCCTATTGTCCGTCGAGAATATCATGACCTTTATGGTTCGTCAGCTTTTCTTTGAGTTTACGCAGCTGAACGATAATTTTATCACTTGCGCCATGAATGGCTTTATCAAAATCATCTCCTGTTGCCTCACCATGAAAGGTGTGACCGTTAACATGCACCGTGAATTCGACGCTTTTGCCATTATCTTCGGATAAAATAATATCTGTGCGCGTAATACTTTCATTATATTTTGCAAATCCATTTGCCGCTTCAATGGCTGAATCGTGCAATTCCGGCCACGCCTTGAAATGGCGTGCTGTTATATTGGTAATCATAGCTGTATCCTTTAATTAATAAAACAAAAAAAACACTGAAAAAAGACCATTCTGTACTCCCTGATGAAGTGTACGCTCCACCTATATATCGGGGGACTGAAATGCCAAACCGACGGTAAGAGAAAAGCCGCTGGCCCCGATACTGTACTTCTGCTTCCACTCTGCCGGCGGATTAAAAAACTGAGATGCCACAGTAGCAAACATCGGTGCCGACATTCCGATGATTGAATACCGAATTTCTATCGTAAGTGATGTAACACTATTCTTTTTCGTTCTCTTATCAAATCCCAGTTCAAGACCTGTATAGAGGCACATCGTCGGTGCAATGATCTTCTCGTCAATATGTGTGCCGCCTACTCTTCGATCATTGGCAACAGTAGAAATTATCGTTTCATCCCAGCGGACATGCCCAATTGTGAGACCAAGCCCACCGCCAAAATATGTTCGAAATTGTGTGGTAAACGGTACATAATCTGCCGTTAGCATAACAGGTATTGCCGTAAAATGTACCTTTTCAGCTGCAAATCGTGACCCCACCGGCAACGAATCAACAGGCGAGAGTACCGCAGAGGCGTATGTATCGACAAAATCAGCCGCAAAATATTCACCGGTAAGACCGAAACGAACTCCGGGAAGTGCTTCAGCTCGAATTGCAGCCCCAAAGACCGTCTGTACCGGGAATGTAGTATTCGGGCTAAAAGCTCTCGAGTATTCACGAAAAAACTCCGAATCGCCGAGATTAAACTTCGAACCGATATATGCAGACAATGTTTTATTAATTCTCGACTTAGCGATATGCACCGTATCTCCGGCTGCCATTACTGGAGCTAGGAGTGCAAAATAGAACAATACACAGAGTAATTTCATGAGAATTGTCATTTTTCACCGGAACGAAAACCCGGCTTTGATTACAAAATCCGCTTCCCCATGCATGAGGCCACTGCTCCGGTTGCAAAGACGGCACTCGAGTTCATATCATCCAAAATCGGATTGACTTCCGCTATTTCAAAGGAGGAGATAAGACCACTTTCGGCAATCAATTCCATCAATAGATGTGTCTCACGATACGAAAGACCACCCTGGACAGGTGTTCCGACGCCTTTTGCGACGGTTGGATCGACACTATCAAGATCAAAGCTGATATGAAGGTGATCGACGCTTGTGCGCATCTGCTCGAGGGTATTTTGAACTATCGTAAAGATGCCGTACTTGTCGATATCAAACATCGTATAGGTCGTAATTCCTAATTTCTTAATAAGCATACGTTCACCTTCATCGATTGAGCGTATACCGATATAGACGATATTCTGCGGCTCGATTTTCGTAAAATCGCCACCAATCGTCGTTAGCTCACGCGCGCCAATTCCCAACAACGCAGCTATCGGCATTCCGTGGATATTGCCCGTCGGCGATGTATCAGGAGTATTAATATCGGTATGAGCATCTATCCACAACACTCCAAGACGCTTACCATGCTTACGGCAATGTGCTGCGATACCGGAAATTGACCCGATACTCATGGAATGATCACCGCCTAAAATCAGCGGGAAATCACCACTATCGAGGACTTGCTCGACTTTATCTGAAAGATGCCGACAAGCATCAGCAATTTCAGGTAAATACTTCAGAGTAGCATCCTCGACTGCAAGCACTTCCTGCGTTCTGACATTTATATCTCCTTCATCATAGACTGTATAGCCAAGCGCCTCCAGCTTGGGAGCTATTTCGGCGATTCTCAGCGCCGACGGTCCCATGTCCACACCACGACGGCCTGCACCCAAATCCATCGGAAATCCAATTAGTCGAACGGTTTTGCTCATTTCTGTATCCCTTTGTTGTCGTTTACTGTATCATGAACTCTTATTCTGAATCAATTACAAGTCCAAAAATCTGCGGAAGTCTAAAGACATGCTTCCCGAATGCCGAAAAAAGCTGTGATGTACTAAACACGACACCCAGTCTCTTATCATCCATTGCATACGCTACATCAATTCTCAGGGTAGCATCTGCACCGGTCGTTTTGATGTTGTGCAACCGCAAGCCAAGCCCGAGAGCATGATGAAACTGAGCATCCGTAATGGGAGTCTTGACATTCCACACCGAACCGACATCATAGAAGGCAACACCGGAAAAGCGAAATATCCACAGCTCCCAATCCGTAAAAAATCGAGCCTCAAGATTGCCTATGATACGGTTATCACCGGCAATTCCATTGGCTTTATATCCTCGCAACCCTGCATCGGCGTCCAAGACTAATTGCCGGAAACCATCCCAGTTCCACGCAGTCTGCTGACGAACACGCGCTGCAAAGAGCAGCTTCTCCGATACTTTATAATGCGATACACCAAGAAATTCCTGATAGGTATAGCGCGCATCGGCACTCGAAAATCCACTTCCGCCCGACAGCTGGCCGAACACATAAAAATCGCCCCACTTGGCTGATTGCTCTACTTGTCCACCGGCATAAAAGAGTCCGCCGTCGACCGGCATAGATGAATTTTTCCAGATTATCGGAAATGTTTTCCCCAACACCACCGTACCCCATGCACCAATCGGCATATCCTCTACTTCAAAGGAATTTAATCTACTTACCGTCTGAAAATTCTGCGAAAGAGAAGAAAACCCAACGAGAATTTTACCTGAATTGTCGTATGCCTGTCTGTATCGCGCATCAAAGCGTACGACATCCTGGACACTTGTGTAAACAGTCGCAAATATTCTGTCTTTCTTCTTGGCTGCTATGGAAAACCACCCTTCACCCTGACCGACATGAAATGGTTGCAGGGTGTATTTCGAACCTGAAAACACAAAATCCTTACCAAACGAATCGAAATACGACACACCGTAAGACATTGGTGTAGAGAGTGTTAGGTATTGTTTTTCTAATACTGCCAACTGGTCGGTTCGGTATTTATTTGCACGAAGCGTGCCACTGAACGTGAGATTCGACCTGAAAATCTTACGTTGGACATAATCGATTCTCCCCTGCCAGCCAATTGAGTTTTCTGTTCGGTAAAGCCCTTGCGCTCCTAAATATCCGCCAAGCCCCATGAGATTTAGCTCTCGAAACTGCGCCCCATAATTTTGGGCACCGCCGCTTGTCGCATAAATCAGACTCGGTATTGTAGACCATCTGTCTTGTGTCGTCACCGTAATGTCAACGAGATCGTTATCGAGGGTGTCGACATCGATTTTCACATTGTAAAATATACCTAAGCTTCTTAAATTACGAGCGGTTTCCTCTACATTGTCGAACTCGAGAAATTCACCCTCATCAATGAGAAATTCATCTTCAATGACATGATCCCTGGTAATTGTATGCAGGGAATTGGCAAGGCGAGCCGCAAAGAACCAATCGTTTGACGTCGAATCAAAGACGTCTTTTTTATCCAGATAAATGTTCTTTACCTTCAGCTGTTCCTGTGCTGAAATGCCCGGTATACAGCACATCAAAGCCATACAAGAACAGATTATCCATCGAGTTTTCATGGACGCAAATTACGATTTATTTGCCGTTCAATTTCATAATTTTGTTTCAAATCCTACTTACTACGGTATTCCGGACTGCCGCACAACGGACGACAATCACCGGTATTCCATAGTTTTTCTGTCGGTAATGTCTCTGACTAATCGCTACATTAATTCTGAGTGTTCATCCTAACTATCTACGATTGTTGGTCATGTACGGAAATGACAGCCTACTGCCGAATAGAGGGGTACCGCCAATGTGCCCGATTGAGTATTATCGTACGACGGCGAACTTCACGAGCTCTGATTCAATGTCCCGACCGGCGGAATCTTTTCCTTTTACTTTGAAAAGATAAACTCCCGTCGGCAGCTGACTGCCGTCATCAATCCTGCCATCCCAATTGACACCACCGTCATTCTGCGTGCCCGTAAGTGTCACCAATGTTTTCATATCCATAGTATAGACCGTGAGAATCGGATCCCGCGGCAAATTAGCAAAGGTCATGATTTGATTGTCGGCCAGGTAGACGGGATTCGGGAAGACAAACGGTGCATTTGCATCAGGACTTGTGAGTGTGAAGCCGAGAGTATTGCCTGCTCCTGACGTAATCCTATTGCCCGAACGTGCCAGGATGTTCTCTACGGTAAGAGTGTATTCACTTCCTAACGGCTGAATCGGCATATTGAGGGTAATTACTACTTCGGAGGGTGAGACGCTGTCTATCTGCGTAATTCCGCCGAAAGGTCTGAACGTGTAATTTGCGAGATCGGTGGCACCGGTTCCAAATGCTTCGGAGAATTCAAGACGAAGAGTCGTGGGGGTAAGGACGGTCAACTTCGCAAGGTAGAGTTCGACAGTGCTTTGCTCCGGACTCAACGATAGTACAATTTTTCCGCTTGAGGTAGGCAGGCCGTAGCGATCGGCAAAGGGCAAAATAATTACCTCTACCGTCTGCCCGAATTTGGTCGGAAGGAGCTGCACCAGCAAGGTCGAATCACCGGCTAGGAGCAGGGATTGTATCAGCGGCAATTCCACTCCAAAATTGTCACGCAATCGTACTGTACCAAGCGGTGGTACTTCACTGCCAAGCAATCCGCTATAATGCAAGGCAAGCGTTCGGCCACGTACTTCATTGCGGAGTAATGTCACTACAGGATGGACAAACACATCCACCGGCGGAGCGGGTATGCCGAATGTACCGGATTGTATCGAACGAATATAGAATCTATACAATGTATAATTACGTACGGTATCGACGACGAACGAGTCTGCCGACGTTACGCCGATAAGCTTGGGCACCGCATTTTGTTCGCCCGGACTCGGCAGAATATACAATGCATACTCATCGGCATCGGGAGAAGTCGCCCACGTGAGCTTGACGGTAGTCGTATCGAGAACTGTAGCTCTGAAATTTGTCGGTGCGACAGGCAGAGATGCAATGGGAATTTCCCAAAAAGAAGTAGTAGCTCCATCTGCGAATCCAAGCTCATTCCGTCCGTTATTATCAAAATCATAGACTATAGGATTCGAGGTGTAGCTGCCATAGTAATTCCATAATGGTACTAGTGTTTTTGACGATTCATTCCATTTGAAGACATATACATTGGGAAAAGGAGCCAGTACGAGTTCATCACCTTTTTGTCCATCGAGATCACCGGCAGATACGCCGCTTTGAAATTCGAGTCCTGCCCGTACACCATAGAATTGGTCAGTCCACACCGCGCGATAGGTATTGGCAGAAAGACTTTTGTAGAGCTTGAATGTCCAGAGTGGAACTTCATATTCCCGGTTACCGGATGCAGCAGGCGTTGCATAATAGCCGACAAGAAGTTCGGGCTTTCCATCGCCGTCGACATCTGCTGAGGCAACGTATTCTGTGCCACCGTCTTTATTTTCATTGACTATTGTATATTCTTTTGTTAATGATCCGTTTTTGTATTCATAGACCAGAAAATCGCCATCGGTATCACCATAACAGAGCTCGATATTTCCATCTCCGTCAAAGTCGCCTACGGCACAATTGGGTGGGCGCATAGCGTTAGGCGAGCCGCTTTCTCCTCTCGGGGTTGTATTGGGAGCTATTGCCAGGAGTTCATACTTTCCATTACGATAGGTATAGGCAAGCGCAGTAGTATCTGTGAATCCAATTACTTCTTCGCGACCATCTCCGGTTAGATCGGCCAGTGCAGCCGGCCAAAATTCACGTGCTGAACCGTAGGACACATCATTTTCACTGAAAATAAAACGGCCAAACGGCGAATCAGACGGAGATTTTCCCTGAAAAAGCCGTGTGGCACCGAGAGAATGTGCAAGTACTTCTATGATTCCATCGCCATTGGAATCTCCCATACCTCTTGGAATCCACACTTCATTTGTAGAGTCTCGTACCGTCATGGCTCCGCCGGCAAACTGAATAATTTTCGTGGTGCCAAAGGTCCCGGTTGAGCGGTCACTGATTGCAAACGCGGGTCCCTCGCCGTGGAGGTTTTTCACCGAATTATTAATCTGAGCAGTGACTGTAGAATACTCTTTTGATGCAAATAATGCCTGTTGAATGACTTCAGCCGGACGCTTGAGAACAAGTGAGGAAGTAACGGTATCTGTCCCCGGAAGAATGCCGACGATTTCGATGTCGTACGGTATGTCTCCCTCGAGGTCATGCTCGGTCAATACTATCGAATGCTGTCGTGAGAAATGGTCGATGTCCTCGTACTTTTTCGGAATATCCTTGGTACCTTGTTTTTTTACCGTTACATAATAGTTACACCTCTCACTAAATTGCGATACTACCACAGCAGTTCGGGTTCCGTTGAGCCATGCCGATACCCAATAAGGTGTGAGACTGGTAAACTCTAATTTAGATGATTCAGAGAGTACATCGAAGCGGACGCGGCGCTCGATAGAGTTACCGTTCGTTAATTCTACCACCAGGCGCAGTGTATACGTTGTGTCCTGTAAGCCGGTAAGAGAAAGAGACCCGAGTGATTGACCGATAGATTGCTGACCGGAAGATTCTCCGATTGGAACCCATAAAGCATCCGACGGTACCTCACCTTTACCGAGCCAAAGCCTCCAGGATGCAAATAGAGGAGTTGCAACAGTTCCTCTGATATCAATCGAGGCAGACTTATCCTTCCTGAAGGCGGCATCATTCTCCGGGAAGGTAATGCTAATGTCGGTAGCACCATTGATTGCAACGGCTGTTGCAGCATTAATACGCCCTGCACCAAAATCCGTATCCCAGCCTTTTGCCCCCAAATCATCACATGAGGCCTGTAGAATGCCGCGTACTTCTGCCGGCCGAAGGGCAGGATTTATTTCGAGAATCAATGCCGCAGTTGCAGCGACATGAGGAGCAGCGGCAGATGTACCCTGAAAATTACTTTTGTATTTACCGCCGACAGACGTGGTCGGTATTGCGACACCCGGCGCAGATAGTGTAAGCTGCGAGCCATACGAACTGAACGAAGCGCGGCTGTCTCTATCATTGGTGGCAGCCACAGAAATCACCTCAGGATAGCTTGCCGGAAATCGTGGCAGTGTAGAGCCATCATTACCAGCGGAGGCAACTAACGTCACTCCCATAGACTCAGCGAACTGACAGGCAGAGCGCGTTATCGGTGAGTAGACCACATCGCCAAAACTCATATTGAGCACCTGTACACCGTTGAGCGCTGCATAGACAATTGCTGCGGCAATATCATCTTCCTCGGCATTACCGGTGGCATCGAAGGCCCGAAGTGAGACCAGCTTGGAGTCATAGGCTAGCCCGGACACACCTATGATGTTATTTTTTTGCGCGCTTATGATCCCCGATACACTCGTCCCATGCCCCTGCTCATCATAGGGAATGGCATCACGACCCGATGCATCTCCAATATTAGTAATGAATTGATCGACAAAATCATATCCTATCACATCATCAATAAACCCATTACCGTCGTCATCAATTCCGTTGAGATCTCCACTGAGTCCATTTCGTGTTTCGGTGAATGCGTAGGGTTCGAACGTACCGTTTTGATTCCTATCTTCCTTAGAATTAACCCATAGATTACGTTGTAAATCCGGATGTAAAAAGTCAATACCGGTATCAATGACCCCCACGAGAATTCCCTTCCCGGTTGAAGTTTTCCAGGCGTTCTCTGCGCCTATTTTCTTCATAGCCCATTGCTTGTCGAATAATGAATCGCTGGGATAGCCGATCGGTGTATCGAGGTGGAATATTTTAACAGGTTCGATAGATTCAATAGATTGATTTTTTTGAAGTTCAGAAATTTGCCGTTGGATATCGGCATCAGGATGAACTGTTAATACAAAATATCGTTCAAGTTCAGAAAGTGCAACCCGGGCAGATGCCGAAAGAGTCGATGACCGTACCCGAGAGGCAGGCATGGTAAAGACAGGCTGAAGCCGAGCAGTGTTTCCCAAGCCCGACATAAGAATTTTTGAGTTCACCGATGAATTGCGGAGCTTGACGATATAGCTTAACGGCTTTGAAAACGAATAAAATACACTCATTCCGAAAACGAGAAGAACAATAACAACTCTTGGCAGAAAGTGTAGAAAGTTCGAAATAAAAAAGGAGGGCATTGTATTGTAACTCATAAGTAAGTGGGTATGTTCGGACGAGTCTAAAAGGCTCTGCTACTTCAAATTTCTTGGCAGAAGACAATTGTTTTGGTGCACGCTGCCCTACAAAATTAGGAGAAAAAAAGCACACGAAGAATTTTTTACTTGTTTCGGGCGTATCAAAGGCGTAAATTCGTACTATTCTCAAATAGAAAAATAGTCGATGTTTCATTATAATCGTGAGGAAATCATGCAATTTGCATATAAAAACGTTGCGCGCAGCATTGGTGCAATCACTCTCGTGGCAGCCTTCGTCATGGTAGGTTGTACCCCGAAAGTAACCGAGGAACAACTTACAAAGCTCCGTGAGCTACGCGCGGAAAGTGCACGCCTGACAACAGATATTCAAAAGAAAGATGCTGAAAAAGTGCGCATCGACGCAGAACTTGCTCGCCGGCGGGCTGAAGCCAAAGAATGCGCCGACAAGCTTGCATTTGTACAAGATAAAATAAGCAAATGGCCTAATGTATGGCCTGATTATGACCCAAATGCTCCCATTGCTCCTCCTCCGCCAGCTCCAGAGCCGGTAAAAGCTAAAGGCAAAAAGAAATAAAGCATTTCAATTTTACTTATTTTATTTAGAACATGACCCTTAGGAGTATTATTTTATGAAAAAATTATTATACCTTTTACTTGCCGGAATTATCCTTTCCTCGTGTGCTTCATTTCGGAAAGTAGCCGATTGCAGCTTGACGGAAGATCAAATGAAGACAGAGCCATTTACTTCCAAAGACCAAGGTGATGAATGTATCACCGAATGGAATGCGAAAGTAATGGAGCTCAACAAAAAATTACAAGCATCGACCGCAGCTGCCAGCGAATCTCAGGCGAAGTTAGACGCCGAAACAGCCGCCCTCAAAAAATGCCGCGAAGATATGTACCGCCTCCTCGGTAATATCACCGAAGCCGATATCAATGACTTCGGTCAACGCCTCGGCCGCCTCGAAGGCAAAGTCCGCGAAATGGCTCAGCTTCCCAATGATGTACTCGCAGATAAACGTGCTGAAGTCATGGCATTAGAAGCAGAGCTCAATAAAATGCGCGGTGAGAAAATCTCGGTATTACCCGAATTCTATGATCGTATCATTGCTCTCGCCCGTGATATCAAAGGTCTCTACCGCGAAAAATCCAAAAAAGGCGGCGAGTATATCGTCGGTACATGGGCTGCCAACCGCGACTGCTTGTGGAATATCTCCGGCAAAGCAGACATCTACGGCGATCCGTTCCAATGGCCAAAAATCTGGCAGGGAAATACCGATATGATTCGCAATCCCGATATCATTCATCCCGGACAAAAACTCATGATCCCTGCTCCGGGCGCAAAAACCTCCGACGAAATGAAAGCAGAACGTTCCTACTGGCGCAAAAAACGCGCAGCGGAAGCAAAAAAAGCAGAATTATCACCGGCAGCAGCGCCAGTCGAGAAAGCAGCAGCGCCTGCACCGGCAGCCGAGCCATCCTCACCTAAAGGAAAGTAATCGTCTATGATTCTTACCCTTGTATTGGTGTAATCCTTCAAGCCCCGCTCTGCGCTCTCAATCAGCCAAGCGGGGTTTTTAATTTACAGTACCGTATCCCTGTTTCAATTCCCTACTCATATTACATTACATTATGGATATACTCGAAAAGAAAATCAAGCTCTCCGATATCGACACCCTCGCTCTCTTCGGCTACAATGATACACACCTCAAATTAATCGAAAATAAATTTCACTCGAGCATCAATGTGCGCGGCGATGTGCTCACGGTGCGTGGCGAACCCGGTGAAGTAAAAATCATCGAGAAAGTCTTTGATGAATTACGCTATACCCTGACCAAAAATGGCGCTCTCCGTTCTGAAGATGTAATGGAAGTACTTGGTCTTGTAAGAGATGCCCTACCCTCTGCCAATCGTAACGGCGGTGCAGCCGCTTCACCGACCGGCGTGGTGCTCCAAGGCAAAAAAGACGGTATCCGCATCAAAAATCCCCATCAACAGGAGTATGTCGATAAAGTCGCGAAGAATGATGTGGTCTTTGCAATTGGACCCGCGGGCACCGGCAAAACGTTCCTCGCCGTCGCTATGGCACTGGCAGCACTGAGAAATAATGAAGTCAGTAGAAT
>JBPOHH010000091.1:0-1572 GCA_052035765.1 Bacteroidota bacterium | reverse complement strand
AAGGCCGGAATTTATTCCGGCCCTACGCCCAACCAATTCACAACCAACCTGTTACCGCTGCAGCGACATCACCCACTGCACACTCGTGCTGCTCGCCGGTCTGCATGTTTTTAACGACCGCTTTTCCATTTTGACGTTCGTTTTCGCCGATGATGACGGCTATGTGCGCGCCGAGACGGTCTGCTTCGCGCATCTGCGCTTTGAGGGAACGTCGCTGAAGATCCGAAACGGTCGATATACCTGCCTGACGAAGGGTTTGCGCGATAGACTGCGCGTACTGAAGCGACTCCCGGTCAAGCGTCACAAGCATAACTTTCGGCTTCGGCGCTTGATACAGGTCGGGTTGTAATTGTTCCATGATCATAATCAGACGTTCGATACCCATTGCGAAGCCGACTGCGCCGGTGGATTTCGCGCCAAATTCGACGAACATGTCATTATACCGGCCACCGCCGAGGATCGAACTCTGAGCGCCGAGGGCAGAACTCACAAATTCAAACACAGTGTGGCTGTAATAATCGAGTCCGCGGACTAATCGCGGCTGAATCGTAAATTCAATATTTTCAGCAGTTAAAAGCGCTTTGACGGTATCAAAATGTTGCTGACATTCTTCATCCAAGAAGTCGTGAATCGTTGGCGCGTCGATTACCACCATCTTATCATTCGGATTCTTCGAGTCGAGCACGCGGAGTGGATTTTTCTCAAGGCGCACCTGACTGTCGGGCGATAATTTCTCTTTATTTGCCTGTAAAAAAAGCACTAATTCCTCGCGGTATTTCTGTCTGACCTCTTTACTCGCAAGTGTATTAAGCTCAAGCTTGTACTCGTGAATTCCAATACGATTGAGCAAGGCAACAGCGAGCAAAATCACTTCTACATCCGCCTCAGGTGTGGTGGCGCCGATACATTCCACGCCAAACTGATGGAATTGACGATATCTCCCCGCCTGTGGACGCTCGTAACGGAAGAGTTCGCCTGCGTACCAAAGACGCTGTAAGGGATTTTCAGCTAAGAGCTTATGCTGAATCGCCGCACGAATTACACTCGCCGTCATCTCCGGTCTCAGCGTCATCGAGTCGCCGCCTTTGTCGGGGAAGGTGTACATTTCCTTGCCCACGACATCGGTATGCTCGCCGATTGCGCGCACGAAGACCTCCGTTTGCTCGAACATCGGTGTGCGGATTTCCTGATAACCATAGAGCGATGAGATTTCCGCAAATGCAGCTTCTAGCTTGTGCCAAGCCGCTATCTGAGAAGGTAAAATATCGTGTGTGCCACGTGGAGATTGCATACTATCACCGTAAGTAATTACTATAAAATCAATTATTTAGAATTAAAACTAAACTCTGCGAGTGCTGCGCCGAGTTCGTTTTCGGTTTGTTTGTAGAGTCCTACACTCCCGCCATTAAAGATAAACGCGAAGCAGAGACGTTCGCCATCGCGGGTGGTCACGTATCCTGAGAGCGCGCTTGCATTGCGGAGTGTGCCTGTTTTTGCCTGAAGGTTACGTTCGGCATAGGTCTGCTTCATCCGGCGTTTGAGTGTGCCATCGACACCGGCGATAGAGAGCGA
>JBPOHH010000407.1:0-3693 GCA_052035765.1 Bacteroidota bacterium | reverse complement strand
TTGCCGCGTATCCATGCGTTGAGTTTTTCATATTCGGGCAATTCTTCCACGCAGGGCTTGCACCAGGTTGCCCAGAAATTCAGCACGACAATTGTATCGCCGCAGGATGTCCACTCACGCTCAAGTTCTTGAAAATTCACTACCTTTTGACTGAATATATTTGTTGTTGTGAGCAGGAAAGTAAGCGCAAAAGTTAGAGCAAAAGCTGTCGAAAGAAGGTATTTCATGTGTATCGTTGAATATTTTTATCAGTCAGAAATTAATCAGGAAAGGTGTGCCTCGAGAGTGCAGTAGAAGTGGGGTACTATAAGTTACAGAAAGAGAGTTTTCTACGGAATAATTGTCGTCTAAGATGAACAAACGTACGTAGGATAGAAAAAAACCTCACGGCGGAGAACGACGTGAGGTTTTTTTAGAGTAGTACTTACTTGAGTAAATTCGGATTACGCGTACGTTCATTTTGTGTGATCGGCAGGTAATGCCATGCATTATTCGGGAGATGCCATTTACCCGAGCGGCGCTGATCGATGAGGCGCGTACCTGTGCAGAAGAGTTCTTTGTCGCGCTCATTGAAGATTTCATCAAGCGTCAGCGGCACGAAGAGCGGGTCGAGACCGTGCGATATACGTACATTTTCTATATAGGTCATTGCATCTGTACTATCGGATTCCATTCGTGACATGATATATTTTCTCCATGATATTTCTGCTCTCATCAGTGAATTTTCCTGCCATGACATCACGATGATGGGCGATTTGTCTTCGAAGTATTTGGTCTGATAAATAAAGTTCCCTGCGCCTTGAGTATTGGCAAACGATACTCTTCTTGATTCTCTGCCATCTTGTGAAGTATAGTCGAGATAGCGTCTGCTCAGTAAAAATTGTGTGCGTCCTTTTCCGGCATTGTTATACCAGAAGTTTACACTTTCTTTAGAGAATTTAGCTTCAAAAGGTTTGTCTATTTCTGACATGCCATATTGAGCTGCTGTATCAGCATCGTTGTATCGACCTTCGATGAGGTGAATCTTCGCCTTCAATGAGTATGCAACCGGATTCAATTCTCCCTGACTATAGTGAGCTGCGGAATCGATATATTTGAGTGCCAGGTCATACATCGCAGATGCCGGAATAAAAGGACCGGAATTTATGACACCTCCACCATTATTTTCACTCAATCCGAAATACGATGCCCATAAATATCTTGCAAGAGCACCATAAAAATATCCTGTTGCAAGAGCTTGATTTTTTAAGTTATCATCTTTAAATGTAATTATCCTTGCGCGCCCAACGAGCGTATCTGCATGTAAGCGCAGCGAACCCAGATTATCGATTGCATTTTCAATCGAAGTATTGTTGAGTTTGATATTTCCTACTTCAATCTCATAGTACTGCGGATAGGTCGCACCCGGGAAATTAGGATCATAGACGAGCTCATCCGAGAGTCCACCGGCAAGGCAGGTCAGCTCGGAATAGGTGGTCGCAAATTTTGCCTTCACACCATTCATCAAAAAGTCGATTTCCTGTTCGGAATTCAAATTTACATCCTCCGTGCTGTCGGTCGGAGGGTCAATATTCTGCACGAAATCTTTGCATCCCGTGAATGTAAGAAGTGCAGCAAGTCCAAGTAATACGAGATAATTAATTGTTTTGTAGTTTTTCATAATTCGTTCCTTAATTAAAATCCAATAGATAACATACCATACAATGTTCGCGGGTTCTGCAATGTAAAGAAATCCTGCCCACGCGTCACCGAGCGGTCGGCGCCGTTGGTGGTGACTTCTACATCTGGACCTGTGTACTGCTTGAACATTGCCACATTCCGAGCTGCAAAGGTAATCGAAGCGCTTCTGACGGTATTCGGCATAATGCTTTCGATGAGGGAAGTGAGATTGTACTGAAGACTAATCTCGCGGATGCGGAAGTTGTCAGATGACTCATAATACGCCGCAGCGCCTGTTTCTGTCGGGTCAAGCTGTGCGAATTTCTCGGCTGCTTTGGTGTACTCGGTGCTGTTCTTGGTCAGCAATTCTACCGTCGTATCAGGGAGCAAACCATAGTTGAGATTCACACCAAGCTGCGTCGCAAGCTTGGTAAATTCTCCATTGGCACCGAACCGCGTACCGAATTGACGCGTAAAATTATGAATCGTGCCTCCAAGTGTCCAATCAGTAAGGACATAGAGTGAGAAATCTTTTAGAAATCGAAATGTAAACGAGAACGAGCCATTCGTCGGAGCGAGCGACTTGCCGAAGGAGACACGTTCGGTGCCGAGCTCGGGACCTCTGTACGTACCATCTGCTTCATAGAGTGCGCCGATGATAGGGAAGGACACAAATTCACCTTTGGAATATCCTTCCATGACCACATTTTCACTGCTGATAATCGGCGCTGCGCCGCCTAAATCGGTTACTTCGTTGGTCGCATGATTGTAGATCAGATTGAGATTAAGCTGATAATCTTCGGTTCTGAAAAGTTCTGCATAGATATTGGCTTCAATACCCGAACCAACGATACTGCCGACATTTTGAAAGGGATCCGGCAGACCTACCGACGGCGCTTGTTGGCGGGCGAAGATGGAATTGGCGGCAAACTGACGGAAATACGTGACATAGATACCATACGCTTTGTCTAATTCAATCTCAGTGCCGATTTCAATCTCCTGGACTGTTTCGGGCTGCAAGGCAGGATTCCCTTGAGAGGTAATCACCGCGCCTGCACCATGTCCCGATTGGACGACGCCCCATCGGAGAGTAGAGCCGTCAAGCGGACCGGGCAGAATACCCGAGGCACCGTAGCCGAAGCGAAATTTGACGAGGTTGAGGGCTGCGGGTAAATCCATTGCACGGTCAAGTCGCACCGCTCCGGTAAATTTTGGATAAAATACACTCGCTGCATCATTACCTATTGAGCTTGCATAATCATTGCGCAGTCCGGCGGTGAGAAAATACGTGTCGTCAAACGAGATTTCTTCCTGCAGAAAGAGCCCTGCCGAACGTGCATCGCCGAAGACTTCATCGCCGTCTATGTATCTGTTGCCCGAGCCGAGAGCCGTGATAGAGGTCGATGGAAAGCTGTCTTTCTCGATCGATATTCCGTAGTTGTTGTTGAGAAATCCCTGCATCCCGGCGACGGTAGAAGACTTGATCGATTCACCAAAGGTAGTGGAATAGGTCGCAGAAACATCGAAGTTATAGAAATTACTCGTATTCTGCGACTTGAACACATCACCCCGTACGATACCATATCTGCTGTAGTCGTATTGTGCGGGCACGAGCTGTTCGTAAAATGAACCGACGGAGTTGATACCGAGTACAGCACGGATAGATAACTCTTTGACCGGTAAATAGAGTACTTCAGCCGAACCGGTAAAACTCTGCTGCCGGCGCACATTGACTAATGATGCTATAGCGATGCTGTCGAGTCCGGAATATGCGCCGCCGACACTGATATTCGTGTTTGGAATGGTGAATTTCGGACCATAGTTGAGTGTTTCACCTAAATACCCAAAGACGGTGTTATCGCCATACGGCACATACGTTTTGCTGAATGCATAGCTTGTGCTGACATTAAAGGTAAGCTTGTCGGATGCAAATGCCGTAAAATTCCCTCGAAGTACGTCGCGATTAAAGGAATTGGTTGATAAAATCCAGTCTTCATTACGGCGGTCATAGCCGAGGAGATAATTAAAGGATGA
>JBPOHH010000437.1:0-3752 GCA_052035765.1 Bacteroidota bacterium | reverse complement strand
GCTCGCGAAGAAGCGAGGGGCTCGGAAGAGCTGCTAATTTCCTTGTAAATAAATGATATAATTACACTGTATTCAAAATCTTATGAACCTTTGCTCCGCATTCCTCACACTCTTCTTCCTTCTTACTGCGCTTGCTGAGGCGCAATTGCCAACTGCTCCGACCGATGAATCCACATTTCTGACAGCGCCGGGAAATGCCGGAACGGACTTTTATTTCTCCTTCCCGCCGAGCGCTCCGTCGGATAGCGGACTCAAATTCTGTAAAATCTATGTGGTGTCGAGTAGGGAACAAACCGTGCATGTCGAGATCAAAGGCAAACAGTGGGAAATGACGAAAGTGATTCCACAGAATCAGGTTACGGAGTTTTATATTGCGCCGGATGTGGCCGAACCCTTTACTAAAGCGACCACCGAGCGCGCGCCTGCCGAGATGGTCTATCCACAGGCAGCAGTGCATATCTATGCCGAGTCACCGATTATTGTCTGCGGCGTCAATCGCTATGAATATGCACGCGATGGATTCCTGATACTACCGGTGAGTTCGCTGGGTAATGAATATGTGGTGTCGTCATATCCACAAGGTGAATCAACCGGTTCCGAGAAAGTGAAGCTTGTCAGCGAGGTGACCATCTCGGCCGCGTACGACTCAACCGAAGTAAGCTTTAGCATGGGCGGCACGCCCAAATCCGAAACTTCCGGCGGACTGGCATCCGGCAAAGACACGACATTTTTGATGAATAAAGGCGATGTGCTGTGTTTTGCCGGGAATGGGGAATTGCAGGATTTATCAGGGAGTTATATCAAATCTACTAAACCTGTTGCAGTCGTCTCGGGGAATCAATGCGCTAATATTCCGACGGGTGGAACACGGTGTAATCCTCTTCGTGAGATGGAACTCCCCGCCTTCGCCTGGGGCAAGGAATATCATGTTACTCCGATTTTTGGGCGGAAAAAGAACCCGATCATTCGAATTTATGCCAAAGAAAAAAATACGACCGTGTATCGAAATGGCGAACAATGGGTCGTGCTACCGCGTTCATCGCGAACGATAGATAATGGATATGTCGAGCGCCGGTCATTCGATGGAGCGCCGCAATGCGTTGTGATTACAGCAGATAAGCCAATTTATGTGGTGCAGTATAATCCAAGCGAGACGGATGATGCTATTTCATCTTCGCCCTTCCAAATGACTCTCACGCCGTTTGAACAGTATCAGAATGAAATTACATTCAACACGCCCGGCGGAAGCGGAGGAATTGACAATTTCAAATTGCATTATGTGAACCTGATTTATCAGCTTGCGGCGGATAAGAATATTCCCGGTGATATAGAAGTGGGACAAGTTACGAATGGAAAATTTGAGTGGAAATTGCTGAATGTACGCTATGGTTCGACTCCGGGACTCGTCTTACCTGTTCAGGTGAATGGACATACGTACGCCATGAAAACGCTCACCTTGCCCTACGACGGCGTTTTTAAAATTCGCGCAAAGAGCCCAATTGCCGCCTATTCGTACGGATTTTCGGCAGGTGATGCTTACGGCTATCCGTCAACCGTATGCCTTGTCGATTTGCTCTCGCTCGATACCGAGAAGCCGCGGGTGGAATGGTCGCAGCAGGGTGATGGTTCGGTGCAGAATGGACTCGTTACGGACTACCCACTTGACCCTGTGAAGAGTTCGCGCCTCGGCCTTGTCAGCATGAGCAAGGACTCGAATTATAATTATCAATTCACTGTAGGACAGAAAACTCCCTTCATAGCAGGCATTACCCAATCAACCGACTGGTCACTCCAAGTGATTGATAAATCAAAAGATGCACTCGCCACCCTCCGCTTCATGGACCGCAGCGGGAATGACACGACCGTACGTGTTGAGTACAAAAGCACCACTGGAGTACACGATGGCACCACACCAACGAACAATGTGAGTGAATGTTCATTCACTCTAACCCCGAATCCTATCAATCGGGATGGTGGAATGATAGAATTTATGCTCCCCACACGCAGCCAAGCAGATATCTCCATCTATTCTTCAATTGGTGAAAAAGTCGTAACTCTTGTGAATTCAACCGTTGACAGCGGCACTCATCAAGTGTCCATTCAGGTGGAGCGCTTGAGTGCGGGTGTGTATGGTGTACGGATGGTGGTGGGCGATTGTGTGATGGAAAAGTCGATGGTAATCGTAAAATAGAGACGTATTTTAGGTAACCGTAGGGGCGGATTGCATCCGCCCAGCGCCATGCAGGTCTTTGTGTGATTGCTGTGTCGCATTGTATCCGACCAGCGCTATGCAGGTATAGATGAATTGTACTGACGGAATGTACACGACAGACAACCTGCACGACCTGGGCGGATGCAATCCGCCCCTACGGACCAAAAAACTAACCTCAAAAAAACTATCAATTACTCTATGAAAATCCTCAACTACTACCTACCCATCGCAGTATTCCTCATCTTGGCTGCCGGTACGCAAGCCCAGGTGAAACATACTCTTCCGTCGCCGCAAGATTTGCCCTCGCTGCTGTCTGCGCCCGGGAATGCAGGAACGGAGTTTTATTTTTCATTTCCGCCATGTCATGAAGATGATGTCGGAGAGTGGAATAATCCATGTCGAGTCTATGTAGTATCACCGGTCGAGCAAACGATTATGGTAGAAATACCCGGAAGGAATTGGTTGCAAAGTAAGATTGTTACACCATATGAAGTTGTTGAATTTTCTATTCCTCATTCTGTCGGACAGCCATTTCGTAAAAGCTATAGTAGGCCTGCATCTCCAGAAACAATTTATAAAAATGTTGCAGTACACGTACAGTCACAATCTCCGGTAGTAGTGTATGGCGTTACTCGATTTAGTTATGACAGCGACGGATTTCTTGCTTTGCCGGTGAGCGCTCTTGGAACGGAATATATAGTCGATACCTATCGTCAGATTTCAAGAATCGAACCCGGGAATAATTTACATTTAGTGGGTACTACTACTATTTCTGCGGCGTATGATTCGACGGAGGTAACATTCGAAATGGGCGGAGATAGTATATCGACGACATCAGGTGGACTGAAATCCGGGAAAGATACCACCTTTTTATTGAGCAAAGGCGATGTGCTATGTTTTGCAAGCAATGGAAATAAGCAAGATATTTCAGGTAGTTATATCAAATCATCCAAGCCGGTTGCTGTGGTATCCGGGCATGAATGCGCTACTATTCCTGATGGAATTGCATGGTGTAATTACATCTCCGAGATGGAACTCCCGATGTACGCATGGGGCAAGGAGTATCATGTAACGCCGATTTTCGGTCGGAAAAAGAATCCGATCATCCGCATTTTTGCCAAAGACAAAGATACCCGTGTCTATCGTGATGGCGTGCTGCTTGCACAATTACCGCGGCTGACGCGCGTAATCAATGATGGATACATGGAGCTTCGGGCAGATACAGGTGCGCCGCGGGCGATGGTAATTTCAGCAGATAAGCCAATTTACGTGGTGATGTATAATACGGGGCAGTTGGACGACAGCGTTTCGAGTGACCCATTTCAAATGGTGCTGTTGCCGGTCGAACAGTATCAACGGGAGATAGTATTTTCGACACCGAATTCGAGCGATAAATCGAATAATTTCAAGCGACATTATATCAATCTGGTTTATACCTGTACGCCCGCTGACAGCTCGATTCCCGATGATTTGGAATGTGCATTTGTGAAAAATGGACAATTTGAATGGAAGAAAGTGAGCGAACGTTTTGGAGCAAATG
>JBPOHH010000357.1:0-4400 GCA_052035765.1 Bacteroidota bacterium | reverse complement strand
ACTCCTGCAATTTACGAAAGAAGCCGCTCTTTGGGGGCAAAAGCGGCTTTGGGGGAATGTATTTGCGTGGCGGGGAATTGCTTAGAATTGATACCCGAAGCCAATCCCGCCGCCCATGCCGGTGCGGGAAGAAGGATGGTAATAGGTAGAGTACTTTGTGGATTCATACTTCACATCCATCGTTTGCATTCCAACCATTGCACTTATGGTAAAATGTTCCCAAACAGCGAGTTCAAATCCAAACCCGGCACCGTAGTTCGTTGTTTCATCGGTTATGAACGTGGTTGCTGTATTTCCGTTGTAGGTGTCCGTATATTCATAATTTCTCGATTGAAAACTTGCTCCTGCAAAACCATAGAAACGGGTATTCTGAGTTCGTACAAAATTCATCTGAAGCTCTCCTCCAATCGATGCATTCAGTTGGCTTCTGTTTGCACTATTATCAGGAAGAGCATATCCAATAGCTTTTATATAAAATTGGTTGTCAATGTTATACTTATACGATAGTCCAAATCCTGAAATTGTAGAAACAGACAATCCGAATTCATGATTCATCACATGCACGGAATCAGTTGGTGCAGCTATAGTTACACAGGAAGCAACGCATGTGGCAACGCATGTGGCAACGATGGATAGAAGAAGCAGTTTCATGGTACATCTCCACTGAAAATTTATAAATTGATTAAAACTGATAGCCGATACTCGCACCGCCACCCATCCCGATTCGTGAGTATGGAGTATAACTTTCAAAGCTTGAGTTCCGCGATTCATTTTCCTGCTGAAAGCCAAAATTCATATTCAGGCAAAGATGCTCCCAAATTCGGAATTCGAACCCAAGCCCGGCTCCTATATTTAATGTTTTATTGGTAGTTATGTCAGAGCCCCATTTATATTGGTTATACCAATAACTTGCACCAACGAATGCATACATTCGGGAACTTTGTTTGTGAGTAAGATTATGCTCTATTTCGAAGCCAAGAATACTTAAGAAATCGCTTCTTGATTGAGAATTATTCGACATCTCATTATAGACCATTCCCACTGCTTTTATATAAAATTGATTACCAAAATTATAACTATAGGAGACGCCTATTCCCGAAATAGTCGATGTGTTAATGCCGACCTCGTGATGGAGAATCACCGTTGAATCATTGGTTTGCGCTCTGCCGGGCAGACACATACACAACAGTAATGATAGAGATAATATTATAATTTTCATGGAGATATGGATCTTATTTGTTGAAAATAAATAGTCTTTAGAATCGGTAACTCATCCCTATTCCGATACCAAGACCAAGTGAAGAACTCTTTTTGAATGCCGGAATTTCATTGTTCGGCTGATTGGTTTGGAATCTATTTTCAAAATTAGAATGGAGAAGTCCTATACTGAAGCAACAGTTTACCTGTCTGACAACGACGAGATCGGCTCCAACACCTAACCCTATTGTATAAATATTCTTTACAGATGTACTATTGGTGATAAAACCGGTACCGTAATCATCCCTGTAATGATGAATTTTATTGGAATAATACCCGACTCCCAAAAGCGCATAGATGCGTGTTGAACCGATTGCTGCAATTGTTTTTTGGGCTTCTATACCCAATGATGCATAGTCATAATTTGATCCACTCGATGTATAGCCCGTTTCTCCGGTATAAAATCCTGTGCATTTTGTTCGGAAATCATCCGAAAAGATGTACTGATAGCTAATACCATAACCGGATATATTCGAACCAGCAACGCCGACTTCATGGTGGAATTCTTCTGTATTCTGCACTTGAGCTGTGATGCGTATAATTGAAAATATGAAGAAAAATAAAACGGCTACTTGTTTCATGATATTCAGACGGAACTTAAATAAAAATAAGAACATTAAAATTGATAACAGATACTGAATCCTCCACCAATACCGTAATTGACGGCACTGTTGAATCCTGCAGAGTTGAACGATGAATAAGCAGTTGTAATCGTATAGTTCCTCTCTTCAAACGAATAAACAAATCTTGCATCCAAGGAAAGAGAAAACCTGTCGAAAACGACCATCTCAATTCCCAAGCCCGGGCCTCCGGTGTAGCTACCGGTAATGCTACGACCTATTACACCTTCTGAAGTAGAATCAAATTGCGATATGGACTCCCACGTTCTGTTTTGGTACCCTAAAGACAGTAATCCATAGAATCTGATCATCGTATTTTTATAGAGTGTTTTCTGACCTTCAATATCGATATAGAACAGCATATCCGTATCAAAATCCCTATCATCCGATGAAGTTCGGAATGAAGCACTCTCATTTGACTCATAAAATCCCGTTAGCTTAAGCTTGTATTTTTCCGATAAAATCACCTGATAGCATACACCGTAATTTGAATTTTCTATCGTTGTTGTGACCGCCGCACCAATCTGATGATGAAAAGCACTGGCCTGCTGCGTTTGCGCGCTAAGTCGTAGCAGCGATACCAGAAATACACAAACTACTGCTTTAATCATTATTTTTCTTTCAAAAATTAGAATAGTATTCGAGAAGATTTAGCAGTATAATTCAGAATTGATACCCGAAACCAATCCCGCCGCCCATGCCGGAACGTGAACCATCTCTGTAGGTGCTCCCCGAAGGAGTAATCGGATGCCGGATACCGGCGTACTGAAAGCCAAAGTCAAAATTAACACCGAAATTCTTCCAGATGGAGAGTTCAAATCCTACTCCTGCACCTATATTTACAGTGTTTTGTACATTCGCAGACACCGTCGTCGTGCTTCCCGATGTGTAACTGTAATCCGAGCGGTCGTACCAATAGCTTGTACCCACAAAGCCGTAGAGCCGCGTACTCGATGTCTGCACGAAATTCCGCTGGATTTCAAACCCTATAAAGCTCACAAAATCTTTTCTTTGGTCGCTGTCTTCGGTATAATACAATGCTCCGACTGCTTTAGCATACCATTGATTATCAAGGTTGTAGCGATAGAATACGCCCAAGCCCGTGATCGACGAACCCGATATCCCTATCGAATGATGCATGACTGCCGTCGAGTCCGTCGGCGATGCAGAAAGAAAAGATGCTGTTAATAATAATACAAGAACAGATGTGATTGTCGTTTTCATAATACTCTTTAAAATATGAACGATAATTGTGAAGTAATCAATTAAAACCGATAACCGAATCCTAAGCCGCCTGCGATGCCAATACCAACCTCACTCCGAAAAGTCGGCGAGACCGGCGGCGTGCTACCATCAATCGAAGCGTATTTCCGCTCCTTGAACGTATAAGCAAGCCCGACATCAAAATGAAACGATATTCGCTCGGCTGCAATGAGCTCAATCCCAAAACCTGTTCCGCCGGTGTAGGTATTTTCCGTTCGGGCATAACTGCTAAATCCATTCTCCGGAAAATACTGACTTCTCTCCCGATACATTCCCACTCCAAGCAGCACATACAGACGCGTCGCTTCGGTGATGAAAAGCGTCTTTTGTCCTTCAAGCCCGATTGAACTATACAGATCGTCCGAACTATATATCGTATTCGCTGAAGAACTGAGAATAAACCCTGAGAGTTTCATCCGGTAATTATCTGTAAATATATACTGATAGCTAATTCCCATACCGGAGATTGTCGAACCCGACACACCAATCTGATGATGGAATGCTGGGGCGGTTTGCCCCTGCGCCGTGAGAGCCATTATCCCACTGAATAGGAAAATGATGATAACTTTGTGCATAAAAAACCCTCTAACACAGATTAATAAAACTAGAAACGATAGCCGATACCAAGACCACCACCAATACCAAAGCCCACTTCGCGACGGGAGAATGTTTCATAGACGCTATGCTTTGGAGAATCAAACTCGCCGCTTCTATTCTCCACATAGTACATTCCTCCTACTTCTATATTGAAAGCAACACGACCTATTGCGATGAGTTCGACCCCAACTCCCGCTCCACCGTTATACGTATGCGTTCGATAATTGCTTTCCAAGCTTGCTGTTACATCAAATGTTCGATCGGTTAGCCGTAGCATTCCCACTCCGGCGAACGCAAACACACGGATACTTTTTGCCAAATAGAGACTCTTCTGCACTTCCATTCCCGCTTGGATATCAGTGCTGTTCCTCTCATCGAAGGTTGCGAATCCATTGGTCTGCGAATAATACAACCCCGTACACTTCACCCGGTAATCATCTGAAAATATATACTGATAGCTGATTCCCATACCGGAAATCAACGACCCTGCCACACCAATCTGATGATGAAAAGGAGAAGTTGCCTGTTCCTCCTGCGCCGTGAGCGTACATACTCCGCATAACAGCATGATGATAAATGCTTTACTCATTGGAAAATTCCCTTGAAAATTTAAAATTTAACAGAAATGCCATAATTCATGCCCAGCTTTTGCGTGCCGTAGGA
>JBPOHH010000866.1:0-5773 GCA_052035765.1 Bacteroidota bacterium | reverse complement strand
GTCGTGCCGTTACCGAGCGAACTTTCCACATCGACCCGTCCATTATGGCCGCTCACGATATGGCGTACGAGTGCGAGTCCGAGACCTGCGCCTCCTGCCCGCTGCGTTGCGTCATCTTTGAGTCGTGAGAATGGTTGGAAGATGGTATCGATGAATTGTGGTGCAATTCCCACACCTTTATCCCGGATTTTCACACAGACAAACGTGTTTTCGCGAAAAGTCGTAATGCAAATATAATGTTCTGTACTCGAATATTTCAATGCATTGGAAATGATATTCATAATTGCCTCGGCAATTGCATCTCCGTCGGCGTCAAAAGCGAGCAATTCTTCAGCAAATTCCGTCTCCAAAGTGAAGCTTTCTTTTTGAATTTCATAGTGCATGACGGTGAGAACATTCTCGACAATCGACGTTAATTCAACAGGAGTTTTCCGATAATCTTTGAGTCCACGTTCGATTTTAGCAAAGTCCAGAACATTATCAATCAATCGCCCGAGGCGCGCGCTTTCACCTTCGATAATGTCCAAATATTCCTGAGCTTTAGCGCCTTCGGCTCTACCACGGAGCATCTCGGCGAACATCCGGATAGCAGTCAGCGGCGTCTTGAGCTCATGCGACACGCCGGATACAAAATACGACTTAAGCTGATTGAGTTCGGCAAGACGCTTGGACTCTTCCTGTTCAACAGCAATTTTTTTTCGGAGCAATATCCTCTCGACCGCTGCGATTGCGAGCTGTCCTGCGCCGAGCAACAGGTCACAATCTTCGGAAGAAAAGCGGGTACCGGATTTTTTTTCACCGACGGCAAGCAAACCGACGAGTTTTTTGTGATCATTGAGAATCGGATAAAGCAGACAAATTCCCATTGCGATAAACTTCGGTTCATCGGCGCGTAGTAGTTCAACATCATGCTCCACTATTTGTGGCAGTCCGAGAAGTGTGGGATTCTGCTCGAGCTGAGGTGCGAATTGATCGAGATTTTTAATTTCCATGGAGGTGACAAATTCCCAACTATCCGCATCCTCGCCCTTGTATGCAATGCAGAGCCGCTCGACAGCCAGAAAAGCCGAGATATTTTCACTGATAATTTCACCGACATCTTCGCTGTTTTCTGCGACAGAGGTTTTTTCGGCAAGGACTTTCAGTGCCGACCGGTAATCATACTGGACTCTAAAAAACGACTTATCGACGACACGTTGAATCGCCTCACGGGCAGGAGCAAAGAGCATCACATTAATAATCACTGCGAGCCCTGAAACGCCGAACGTACCTGCCGTGCCAAGCTGTCCGCTGAGCTTGAAGGCAATACCAAAACACGCCGCATAGATCACAAGCATCAGCAGCGAAACAGCTACATAAACTGTACTGCGATTAATTAATAACGTAATATCCATCACCCGATAGCGGATGAGGGCAATAGCAAAGGTAATCGGTGTGATGACCGAAAGGAGGATGATTGCTTCTTCGGGAACTAATGCATGTCCTAAAAAGAACTGCGGGAGCAGCCAAAAGTCCACAAAACCCAGAGCGCTGATGCACACACCAAGCGCTATCCAGAGGATTTTACGACGTTCGGCTTCTTCATTGGCTGCGCGGTAGCCGGCGCCAAAACTGATAATCGTCGCCACGACACACGCAACGAACCATACCTGTACGCCCCGAAAGATGACAAAATGGAATCGAAATGCCGACAAAGAATCGCTCCAGCAAGCAATGAAAAATGACAGGAGTAATGCTACAGTAAGGAGTCCGGCAAATTGAAAACCCCGCTGAAACAGCAGTGGAGTATCCGCTCGTCTGTCCCGAGGAAAAATTCTGCTAAAAAGAAAAAGAAAGACCGGTGCAAATGCATAGGCAGCGAAGAAGAACGCCGCCGCAAGATAGCCGATGCCGAGTCGCACGGTGTAGCGTCCGGAGGTCGTCATGAAGAGAATTGCCATGCTAAGACATAGCGCATGAAGGACTTGCACATCGACACCTTCGGGTTTTCGCAGGCGAACATAGACGGCAATTCCTAAAAATATTCCGGCAGAAATGAGAAGTATTACGATAAACGAGAGCGGATAATATCGACGGATGACTATCGGAGTAATGAATGGTTCGGGTGAGATGCTCCCCATCATCTTGAGCTGTACGGTATCACCGATAGCTGCGCCGTCAAGTAGAAATTCTATCTCATCTGTAGTTTGTATCGGTATGGTAGCAATAGACTTGAGCGTATCGCCGGTGCGAATTGCATCTTGCACCATTGAGTCTGCCGTGAGTACCTGTAATTTGTCGCCGAGGGTGAGAGGCAAGCCCGCTTTTTCACTACTTTGATAGAGACCCGCTATACATATAAGAACAGTAACAACTTCCAAAAGAACGTAACGAAGGCGCAAGTGCATATTCACCAAAGGAAAAGAGCGACAAGTAATTTTCTGCAAAAATAGGTGTTTTTTGGTTCCCCTTCATCTTCCTCCCACCAAACGCCTGCGGTCACCCATTGCCGTCCGGGCGTTGTTGGATACTTCACTCGGTCCAAGCTCACACGTTAAAATCTGCGTACTTGTTTGCAGACTGTTGGTTACGCGGTAAAAATTACGTATTATTGCCGTCGAATTTTCCAAACAGTACGTGGTAGCATCTCCTGCTACCGTCTTTTTATTTATATTTCTCGTAAAATTGTATGATACAAAAACCCTCCGGCGCTTTTGTCGCTGCTTCATGGATTGCCCTCGGCTCAGGAATGATCGGTTACCTCGCAGGAATTTGGGGTGCTCAATTAGTACTCAGTGAAAAGGGCTACTATTTCACCATCATGATGTACGGACTCTTTGCCGTCGTCTCGGTGCAAAAAAGCGTTCGCGACCGCCTCGAAGGTATTCCGGTGACGGATATTTATTACGGTATCAGTTGGTTCTCGACGATTTTGTCGATTGTCCTCCTCACTGTCGGACTCTGGAATTCTGAAATCCTCCCAAGCGAAAAAGGATTCTATGCGTTTTCGTTCTTACTTGCGCTTTTTGGTGCAATTGCCGTTCAAAAAAACACCCGGGACTCCAAAAATTTTGACGATTCTCTACCGACGTCAAATCATCGAATAACGAAAATCGACGAGCCGGCATAAGCTCTATTCAAACCTTTTGTAACATATTATATTTACGAAGAGTTTGCTTTATAATATCATTCTTTCAAAGGAGAATACAACATGAAGTATTCATTCGTACTTTGTCTGTTGAGTGTGCTGTCAATTCCTACTTTTAGTCAATCTATCCACAAGCCGATAGAAGGCACAATTACCAATCTTTACGATGCTTTTGGCAAGAACACCTCTCTTACAAAAGACTTTGGTTTTTCGTGCATAACCACCTATCACGGCAAAACAATATTGTTTGATGCAGGCAGCAATGCTGATATATTCAAGGAAAATACCGGCAAACTTGCCATTGATCTCTCGTCGATTGACATTGTGGTAATTTCTCATGGTCATTTCGATCATCTTAATGGCTTAGATTACTTACTCAAGGTAAATCCAAACGTCAAAATCTACTTCCCCTATGATATTTTCTGGGGCGCACCTGTTCCCTTTGATGCTACAGGTCCTGATACGTCAGCAAAGAACATGCTTCCTTCGTATATGCAATATTTTGATGGAGGTAGCACGAAATTTACTATCAAGCAATCCGGAAGATTCTGGAATGCGAACATAGAATATGTCAAATCTTCAAAAGAAATTCTGCCGGGATTAACAATTATAGCAACCAGCTCGGAATTCATGGGCTATTTTTCCTGCTACCCGGGCAAAAGTTTCGTCGAGGGTCAGTTTCAGCATGAAGCAGATGCTTGTAAAAACACCAACCTTCCAGAACTCTCACTCTCAATGAAGACTCCGAAAGGTCAAGTTCTTATTGTTGGATGTTCACACACCGGTATAGAGAAAATCATCACGCAAACGGCGACTACTACCAACGATAGTATCGAACTTCTTTACGGAGGATTTCACATGATTCCGTATAATGCTAATCAGACGTTACAAATTGTACTCACTATCAAAGATCAGTTAAAAGTCCATCGTGTGGCACCTGCCCATTGCACAGGACATCTCGCATTCCGTATGTTACAAGAAAAATTTGGTTCCAATTATGAATATGTCGGACTTGGTGAAACCATCACTTGGTAAACTTCACATCCATTACAAAGCATTTCCAGTTATGTACATAAATAGTATAACAGTTTCTTTTTTCACTACCATTCTAGTATCCCCATGAAATACAAATTCTTACAACTACTTCTGCTCTTTATTGGCATGACGTCCTGTTGTTTCGGTCAAGTATTACCCGTCGTAGAGCCATTTCTCCCTGAAATTTTCGGGCAATTCTCCAATGTTCGCGATGTAGCGATTTCTCCTAATCGGGACGAAATCCATTTTACGGTACAGAGTCTGCAGGGTGAACTCTCGGCAATCATGAGAATTAATCTGATAAACGGCAAATGGTCTGAGCCGACGATTGCGGGATTTTCGGGGAAGTATCTTGACTTAGAACCCTTCTACTCGCCCGATGGTCTTCGATTGTATTTTGTGTCCAATCGGCCGCTTGACGAGTCTGTGTCCACTGCTCCCAAGGACTATGATATCTGGTATATTGAACGCAAAGTGGCGTTTGATAATTGGTCATTACCCATCAATCTCGGGGCTCCGGTGAATACCAAAGGGAATGAGTTTTATCCATCGCTCACGCGTACGAATACCTTGTATTTTACAAGCGATGCTCCGGGAACAAAAGGGAAAGATGATATTTTCGTGAGTACGTTTACTAATGGTAAGTATCAGACACCTAAACCTGTTACCGATTCTGTCAACACCGAGGGCTATGAATTCAACGCCTTCATCTCACCGGACGAGAGCTTCATGGTCTATACTGCTTACAATCGCCCGGGTGGGCACGGCAGCGGAGACCTCTGTATTAGTTTCAACAAAGGCGACGGCTTTTGGACAGCGCCCTTCATCCTTGGTACGGATGTCAATTCCGCGCAGATGGACTACTGCCCGTACGTTGATATCCACACCGGAATACTCTACTTTACCAGCAAACGCAGCGGAGTGCAGACACCCGGCAAAAAACCCTTCACCACGCAAAGGTTTATGGAGGAAATTACACGATATGACAATGGTATGAGCCGGCTCTACTCCGTCAATATCTATGACTGGATAAAGTATGTGGTGAAGAAGGATTAAGTACTAAACACATGCATTTACAAATCATTCGGAAGTATCTCAAGATTATCCTTCTCGCTGTGCCTTGTATCGTGGTGATGTGGAAGATGAGTCCGTTTGAAATTGCCGATGCACGGCTTAGTGATGTTGTTTGTTATACGCTGTGGAGTGTGATAGCTGTTGGCATATTGGTTATGGGTAATTTGTTTATTTATGAAGGAAATAAGCGCGACGCAGCTTTCAGGATTTTGCTGCTTATATTCTTCAATTTAAGTGTTGGGTTATTTATATATTGCTTTTCAATGTTCATAATAATTGGTTCAGTTGGTGGTTTTCAAGAATCAGTATCGTATGTTCATAGGTCAAATGAAAGCATAAAAATAATCAGGCAAAATTATGATCAGGGTGCTTGGGACAGCGGAGATATCGATTACCGTTTTCGAAAGGTATCATACGTTACTCCTTATGTACGGTATGTTCACGAAATTGACACTTCTGCAATCGATAAACGTGAATGGGTAAAGGTTCAATAAAGTAGGGTTCCGCTTCAAACTTGCTAGTCCTTATCAACAGCTC
>JBPOHH010000877.1:0-2145 GCA_052035765.1 Bacteroidota bacterium | reverse complement strand
CACGAGGAAATTAATCGGTTCAAGCAGAAGCTTAGCAAGCGCAAGACGTGATTTTTCACCACCGGAGAGTACTTTTACTTTCTTAAATACGGCATCGCCGCTGAAGAGGAATGCTCCTAAGAGACTTCTGATTCGAGTGCGCATTTCGCCGGTCGCGGCATGATCGATGATTTCAAAAACCGTTGCATTGCCGTCTAAGCTTTCTGCCTGATGCTGCGCATAGTATCCTATTCTCACATTGTGTCCAAGCTTGAGCTCGCCTGACTGATACTGTTCAAGACCGACTAAAATCTTGGAAAATGTAGTCTTACCTTCGCCGTTCTTGCCGACAAACGCCACTCTGTCGCCACGCTCGAGTCCAAAGTCCAGTCCATTGAGAATTACTTTTTCGCCATACGACTTGACGAGGTGTTCGGTCTCGACCACGATCGAACCCGACCGTGGAGCGGGAGGGAATCTGAAGCGAATCGAAGATAAATCTTCTTCTTCGAGTTCGATGCGGTCGATTTTATCTAATGCTTTTACCCGTGATTGCACGCGGGATGCAAGATTGGCTTTCGAACGGAAGCGTTCGATAAATGCTTCGGTCTTGGCAATTTCCTTTTGCTGATTGGTATATGCAGCGAGATTTTGATCGCGGCGCTCTTGTCGAAGCACCACATAGCGGGTATAGGAAGTAGGGTAGTCTTCGATGTTTCCGTTGGTAATTTCGATCGTACGATTGGTGACGGTGTCGAGGAAAATTCTATCGTGGCTTACGAGCACGACCGAACCTTCATACGTCTTCAAATATTCTTCAAGCCATTGAATTGATTCGATATCAAGGTGATTCGTGGGCTCATCGAGAAGAATACAATCCGGCTTCCGGAGGAGGATTTTGGCGAGCTCAATACGCATTTGCCAGCCGCCGGAGAATTCATCGACCAGGCGGCTGAGGTCACGCTCTACGAAGCCAAGACCGGTGAGAATCCGTTGAATATCACCTTCCATCGTGTAGCCGCCATGGAATTCAAAATATTCGTTTGCCTCACCGAGTTTATGGAGCAGATCGCTGTAAGCATCTGACTCATAATCTGTTCGCGTGGCAAGCTGATCGGAATAATCATGAATTTTCCGTTCGAGTTCGACAAGCTCGGCGAGCGCGGTCTTTGTTTCTTCATAGACTGTCTTGCCAAGTCGTGCTTCGATGTCCTGAGAAAGATAGCCGACAAGGAAATCATTGGGCTGAGATACGACGCCGGTTTCGGGTTCTTGCTCACGAGCAAGTATCTTCAAAAGCGTGGACTTACCCGCGCCATTTTTACCAACAAGACCAATACGGTCACGCGTACCGATGGTAAATGAAATATCATCAAAAAGATAATGACCGCCAAAATGAACCGAGAGATGGGATATAGCAAGCATGAGGGATTAAAATTATGAGAAATGTATTCGATGGTTAAACATGAAGCAATACGACTGAGAACAGACTATTGCTGCAGGATGATACTATTTAATTTCCAAGGCAGAGACTACGAGCACCGGTACGCGTTGATCTCCGACAATCGCATTTGTTTCGTCTTCACTTTTACCGGCATTTTCGGCAAATGAACGTGCATCTTCTTCACTGGAAAGAATTTCGGAGACTTTACCTTCCAGCATGATTTTTTTCGATCCCAAGTCCATAGGCGCTGCAAAATCATTGTTCTTCATCGTTACACGCAGCTTTTCTTTGCCGTCGGTCACGATCAGCCAGCAGCCCTCGCTTTGACAGACGCGGTAGCATTCACCTTCAACACGTACCTGCCGGTCGTAATTTGCCGGCTTGAGTGCGTCAGAGACGTTCAGAGACTGTTCGGCAGGTATCGTAAAGGGCAGACCAAGATGAACTTCATCATGCGAACATGATACAAGTACCATAATACAAAAGAGAAAGGATAATATTTTCATACGGGTACAGCTATTGTAAAGTAAAAAGCCCAACGAATGTCGGGCAGGATTCTCAGGTAGGCGAGCCATGAGCCGAACCAAAACCAATGGCTCCATACTACAGAACATGTATGTACAAATAGTACTTGGAATTACATCAAGTGCAAAAATACGAATTTTATGAGGATTCTGTGGTGTATAATTTACGGTGCATCCGTCAAAAAGTACATAATACCG
>JBPOHH010000194.1:0-2353 GCA_052035765.1 Bacteroidota bacterium | reverse complement strand
TCGAGAGAATCCGTACTAAATGGATCTCGACACAATCGTCGGACATATTTTTTACTTTCTTTCGCAGATGCTGGCGTTTGTTTCCCGCCGTTGCCGGATGTTTTTCCTTTTTATGCTTTTTGAGGTTTTGACACATTATTACCAAAAAAAGAATCGGCTCCGTCAGAAACTATCTCTTCGTCTTTATTGCTAGTTGCGTTTGTTGTGACTTTGTTGCCTTTATGCGTTTTTTTACTATTATTGCTTTGGAATTTATATTCGGTTTTGCCATATTTAAATTCCCATTCTTTATTAGCAGGTGCAGTTGAATCTTCTTTCTCATCATCTGTATTAAAGTCAACTGGAAACCGCAATTTATCTGTTACATTAGGAACAAGTAAGGGGTTAGTGCCAGATTGACTGTTTGTTTTATTACTCATAGAATCAGTTGCAATCCATCGGCGGGGTCTTTTTAGTTTCTCCTTGAGTTTCTCGGAATTAACATCAAATATTGTATCCGAAGCAATCTTCTTATTCCCAACCACCTCACGTGCTGTATCCCGAGGCGGAATAGTCTTCCGCACTGCCACCACCGGCGTGAGTGAATCAATCGCGACAAAGGATGTATAGCGGGTGAGTAAATTATACTGTAAACCTATATTGGTGATAATTTTACGCTCTTCGTCGGTCGGCATTTGATTACTTCCATCCTCAATCATCATGATCTTATTCCGCGCCCAAAGATATTTCAGGGCGCTGTGGGCGGCTATCATCGGTAATGCTCCGATATTCATCGAAATATCAATCGTACTGTCGGCCGTCGTGCCGGTGAGCGTGACGGTGCCGTAGGGTTTGCCGCGCCATTTGCCAAACACAATAACAGGACGCTGCGCCGTGACGTCGGGAATACTCGCCGGCTCCACATCATAGACATCCAAATTCCCGTAATCGATCTTGATATTCGTAAGCACAGGCGCTTCAATGTATTGCTTGAATTTATCGGCCATGGTCGATGCTTCATTCATGTTCGTAATAATCATCGGGTCAGCATTGCCGGCACGGGCGAGACCCTCCATGAGATAGCGATTGACCGACGAACCTATCCCGAATGCATAGATATTGGCTTCATTCAAATTCTCCCGCACAAGCTTGAATGCTTCACGTTCAATGTCCACAAAACCATCTGTAATAACCACACACGACCGTGAACATTTCTCATCGGCCGGCATCGCGAGAGCGCGCTTGAGAGCAGGGAGTAATTCTGTGCCACCGCCGTAGTGTGAATTTTGCAATTGAAACGCCAGACCGCGGCGGATATTCTCTTCGGTTGCTTCAAGAGATTCATCTGCAAGGACTTGCGAACCTCCCGAAAAGGTCATAATATTGAATTTATCCTGCGGGCGGAGCGTCGAAAGCAGATTGCGCATGAGGCGGTCAGCGATTGCAAGCGGTGTGCCGGTCATCGAACCGCTCACATCGACAATAAACACAAATTCCCGTGGCAGAATCGATGGAATTTCCACATTGCGCGGTGGCTGTGCCATGAGCATGAAGTAGTTTTCGGTTTCGCCTTTGTAGAGCAGCAGTCCGGACTCAATAGCCCGTCCGCTGAGTGAATATCGTAGCACGAAGTCACGATTCTGTTTTAAAGAATCTTTCGGCGAAATCCCTACTCTGCTATGACTTACCAGATTCATTTTAACATTTTTCTTCGTATATACATTTCCATTATCCACGTCCAAGTCATGCGACGGACTGTAGATACTTTTGAGCAGCATGCCGGTCGCGAGGCGGAGAGAAATGGAGAATTTCCCGGGAATTTCGGTTGGTAATTCTTTACCGGAAAGTGCGGCATCGACCTCCGATTGTACAGCGCCCACATAGCGCGGCGCGACGACAGCCGGATACACAAATTCATACACATTTTCCGAGAGGTAAATCGCTTCTGTATAGCGCATATCGATCACTATCGAGTCACCCGGGCGGACATTCGCCACATTCATGCGGAATATATTCGGCTTGAGCATTTCGAGGAGAGAGGCGGAACGTCCTTGAGATTTCGCGGCGGTGTATTCGCGGCGCGCCTGTTCTTTTTCGCGGATGACCGAACGGATAATATGATTGCCGACGGTCATCGTCATGGCATAGACAGCGGCGCGGGTCGAGCCGGGAAACACATACACTGCTTCGATCGGCTTTGTGCCATGATTGACATACACTTGGCGAATATTGACATCGGCAATGACGCCTACAATTGCGCCTGTGACGGTGGTCGAGGCGAGCTCCACGTCTTGTGCGTTTCCTTTTTGTACCAGAAGGCGTGGGGAGCCGCTCCAGTCTTCACCGGTATTTGGGCTACTAGATTGATTATATT
>JBPOHH010000907.1:0-9164 GCA_052035765.1 Bacteroidota bacterium | reverse complement strand
CGTCACCTGTGAAAATGTGATACAACCTATAGTCCGGTGGTGTTGGTAAAAATAATGGTGAAAATAACAAACCATTACCAAAGTGAAGATGAAAATGATGCTTCACACAATGCAAAGTGTCTGATTTATGGGAAAAGGTTGCACCGGTGGTGAAATATTTTTTAATGATTTGATAACAGCTTGCAAATCCAAAGGTTGTGCGCTCCCTACCTCGCAATAATCACCGGCACTGCCTTGCGATAGCCACTCCCATTAATCTCAATATAATATATTCCCGTAGCAAGCGCGCTGCCGTCAAAATCGACGATACCGGTATTCGTGCCCGCATTAGAATGGAAGGAATCAGTGATATCCCGCAGCTCAATACCGAGCATATCGTAGAGTTTTATTTTGATAGTCGATGCTTCGAGATTCATTAGCCAAATGGCGTCGAGCTGTAGCTTACCGGAGGTGGGGACAGGGCGCGGGGCGTAAAGCCAGACTGATGGCGCCGGACCTGTACTGATCGTGGGTTCGGATACGGAATTGATGAGGGACTTTGGTAGTTTTTTGAGAACAATACCACTCTTCCAACCACCAACGAAATAGGCAACATCAGCACCAATTGCTGAGAAACTGTTTATGTGTTCTATAGCGGTATTTATCGGGCTTGGTGTATAGGAAGTACGCCATGTTTTCCCGCCATCGTGTGTTTCGATGACATATCCATTCGAACAGCTAAGATATCCATGAAGCCGATCGGAAAAAGTAATTCTCGTATAATTAGTGTTCGACGAAAATCGAGCAGAGTCAACAACAACCCAAGTTGTACATCCATCTTCGGTACGAAAAATAATACTGCGTTTTAGAGTATCCTGACCAAAGAGGAAACCATTGTTTTCATCAATAAAATAAACTCCACCGGTCTTTAGTAAAGAAGGATGAGGGAGTACCTCAAAAGTTTCACCACCATTTTGAGTCTTGAGTAATGCATATTTATTGTTCGTTTGGTATAAACAAGTAGAATAGTAAATATCCTTGGTTATCACACTGATATAACTAATTAACATACTATCCAGATATTTTTTTAAACCCCATGTAAGTCCTTTGTCAGTAGAAATATGTATCTGGGATTGATATAAGAACGGTACAGAATAGATATTAGAACTCAGAATCAAGGTAAAATCATCGTTCAGAAAATGTACAATAGGATAATCCCCTACAATCAAAAGTTGTTCGGTATAGATCCTACCACCGTCAGTTGTTCGCAGTGCTCGAACATCACTACTAGGGATGGCGACACCAATTTTTGTGTCGTAAAAGTACAGTCCCCAAACCTCGCCGCCAAAAAAAGTACCCGGTGTAAGAATATTCCGTTGTGGCAGCCATGTTGAGCCACCGTTTTCTGTGTGATAGATGAGTCCTCTATCACCGGAGCCAATAAAGCCAGTATCCTCTGTAATAAATTGGACTGCTTTAAAAGACGTACCATAGCTCGGTAGCCAGCTGAGTAATTCCCAATGCTCGCCACCATCAGTAGTGCGATACATTGTCTTACGGTCACCAACGGCAATGCCAATATTTTTATCAATAAAAGCAATGGAATTCAGGATGCTGGTCGAATAGAGAGTAGAGTCAATACCGAACTGCTGGCTAAAGCTAACTCCTTCATCCGTTGTAAGTTGAAATCGTGGGGTGTCACCAGCAATAATGCCAAATGAAGCAGTAGGGAAACTAAGCGAAGTAGAAACACCGGGGATATGCTTAGACTTTTCCCACGTTTTCCCTTTATCCGAGGAAATGAGCAACGAGTCGTCGGTTATTCCGTGAGCGATAGCGAAGATTTTACCTTCTGCTGAAATGCTGATATCTTGAATTGAATATTGGCTTCCGGTAATTGGTGATGTAGCCCCCTCCCACGTTTGACCAAAGTCGGTAGAGCGTAAGAGTACGCCTCCGCTTGCTCCCACAAGAGCTGCACCATTGGCAGCAAATGCTACAACGAAGAGCTGTTGTTTGAAGGAATTAACGACTCGTACCCATGATACACCACCATCGGTGCTCCGGAGAATAGTACCGCCATCTCCGACAGCGATCCCGATATTTTCACGAAAGGTCACCGACCGTAGGGTGAAATTCGTTACGTTTTTTTGGAGATGCCATGATATTCCGCCATCAGCCGAGGTGAGGAGAATACCATCCTGCCCGACAGCAGTCCCATGCAATGAATCCGAAAAAGCAATACCGATGAGCGAATCCGAAACGAGGGTAGGAATTTGTCTCCACGACGCTCCCTTATCAGTTGAACGAAGAAGCGCGCCATTTGTCCCGACAGCGTAAACGGAAGTATTGCTTGTACATACAACTTTGAGGAGATGGCAATCGAGGTGGTACCATTCGGGTTGCTGCGATGATGCGATGCTTATAGAGAGGATAAAAAGCAGGAGAAGTATTTTCATACAATCACCGGAAAAATAATAAAAAAAGTACGTCAATACATTGGTAGTCAGTTGCAAAAAATCGCCTGCAAAATAGCACATCTACTCAACCTAAGCACTATGCAAAATGAGGGGATGAGGAAAATTATAGCAAAGGTGCGATATAGTAGGGAAAGACGCCTCCCCTACCGCGCAATAATCACCGGTACTGCCTTGCGATACCCACCCCCACTCATCTCAATATAATAAATCCCTGTAGCAAGCGCACTGCCGTCAAAATCGACGATACCTGTATTGATGCCTGCGTTTGGATGGAAGGAATCAGTGATATCCCGCAGCTCAATGCCGAGCATATCGTAGAGCTTTATTTTGATAGTAGATTTTCCTCGTCCTGTCAGTTTTTCCAACCGACCGTCAACACTTGCCTATGAAACCTTCTGAACTGTAGTAGCAGCCTACGTTTTCTTGGTGAAATTATCGTATAAATCGGAGGTTCAAAAACTTGTCGTTAATTAGGGTAAATACACTTACACATAATATGAATGGGCAGTTGGAAATAACTGCCCTGACTGGAATTGCTTGTTAAGTGGACAGAGAAGTCCACTATTGTAAAGAAGTTATCGAGTACAACTTGATTATTGAATAATTTATCTCCATACGCTCAATAGCTTGCCGTCGGTGGCGGTGTTTCCGCGTAATTGTACACAGTACGAACCGCATACCCAGTCGCTAGTTACCACCGTAAACTGGTATAGCCCAGTATCGATATACCCGTTGATGAGCGTTTGAATACTCCTGCCAAGAACATCATAGACTACGCAGGAATACTCACCAGCGACAGGAATATCTATACTAATCACAGCATGATCATCGACAGGATTGGGTGCAATAGCAAGGATCGTAGGCACGCCTGCTGTACTGCCTCCGAGACGCTGACCGCCCCATGATGTGGATGTTGTTATCTGGCAAATACTGCCCAATGCTTTTACGGTAGAAGGGATAGAAAATAGGTTGAAATGGGGAGGTGTCTGCACGATATACTCCAAAACAGCACATGCTGAACCGCTATCGGTGGATGATATGAATCGTGGAGATAAGTCAAACGAACGAAACGAGAACAAATTCCCGTTCTTTTGATATTTTGTATTATAGTTCGCCGGGATGTTGATAAGTGGTAAGCTGTTGAGTCGAATCGAAGTATCCATTATCCGCACGAGTGATGACAGTGAATCGGTAACCAACACGCCCGTAACCGGTTCGGTGCTTGAATTGCATACAACAGTTCGTACTGAAAAATAATCGGCAGAGTCTGTTTCCCGGACTTTGGTGATGGCTTTGCGAACACTCATCGCCGGAACAGATGGAGTGACGCTCACGGATGTTTTTCCAAGACGTTCTGCTTGCTCTATAGGCACACCATCGGGAAGTATCTGCACTTTTTGCGCACGGTTCAAGAAGCGTGTATCGCCCTTCACGCGTGTGCGGAGAACGGTTGTGAAGCATCCATTGCTATCGGCTTTTGTATCATTGAGATGAGTAATAATCAGTCCATTCTCATTGTGAAAATCTCCGTCAATGAGCTCCAAGCCATCAGGCAAATTAGCGCGAAATGTGAGAGGGCGAATGTATTCAGCAGCATCCCAGCATACGGAAATCACAAACGGCACTTCTTCGCCTAAACATGGGAAATAGGTCACAGGCAGTACATCGAGCCCATAACCGGCAGGACGCAGCCGTACATCATCCATTAATATAGTGTTAAAGTACTCTTGGTTCGTATCAAGTGTATTAGAATACACTATGATGTGTGTAAAGTCTTTTGTTCTGAATCGAAACGGCTTACTTCGTAGTTTGTGCCATTGAAAACGAGTGAACGTTGTATCTAATATCATCATACCTCCAAAATCCGTAGGAGGAAAAATTGCCCAATCCCTGAAATCAGGATAACGTGAACAAACATCATAATCTACTATATTCACTGATATGCGAGCTTTTTTTAGCTTTTCCAAATCGATACCATCACCCAAAGCGTGAAGTTCCATAACATATTTATCCGTAGTATCCATATTCTTTGGATAGAATGATTGAACTAATCCTTCATTGACAATTTTTTGTTGTAATGAGCCAGGTGGATAATTTTTTGCTAAAAGAGCTCCTACTCCAACCATCACCTCGTTTTCAGGATCAGCGTCCCAAGTTTCAGAAGCAATTGATTCCCGAGATATTTGTTGCTTCCGATCAGCAGGGAAAACCGTTATGTTGGGTAGTAAATTTATTCGCCCTCTACCTCTCCTGACATATACATCGGGTGTCCCCGGCATATTTGACCAACCAGTCAAAGGGGAGGCCGAAGAGCAATGTTCAGTAGTTGTTCCGAAACTTTCAAAACTTCCTCCGCCTGCTGCCAGTTCAAAGCCACTATTGCAGAGACCGAGATACTCTTTTGGCGGGCAATTACTATAGCGAACCAACTGTACCCGTATCACAAAATAGGCAGTATTGCTCTCTGCTCCGGTGATTGTGTTCACTCCTATGTATCGGATGATTGCAATTCCCGCAAATTCTGGTCCGCGCTCGAAAATATACTCCTTACCATAGAGTGTTTTGAGTGAGTCGGATGCAACCGCTACCCTGCCAACAGCATCACCGCCAATAACTTCCATACACCGTACCTCGGAAACACCGACATCATTCTGTAGTAAATCTTCGGAATTAAACATCCTGCTTTTTGTCTCGTCGAATCGGACGATTAATTCATCGTTACCGGCAGCGGTGAGTTCAGAGGTTGATGGATACGTCGCAAATCGTCCACCGCCATTGTTAGGATTGCCATAGCTACCTGTGATGGAGTATCCAAGGTCAGCTACCATCTGTACATCAGAAGAAGTAGGAGCACGCCGAGCGAGTGAATGCTTTATGGAGTACGTCATCACACTTGTTGCACCGCAATCGGTATCAATATGGCAGATACTTGTACCGAAAGAAAACCCGCGAGGAGTGTAGAGCGGCAATTGACTCGCAAACTTCCCCTTAAATACCAATGATGGCGAGTTATTACTGCAAGGAATTTGGAACGTTGCGGGTGGAATTGCAGTATTATAGTGCAGAGCATAGCATTGGTCAGTACGCTCAATGAGCGAGCGCCCGTCGGCAGTATGAATGAAGGTATCGAATCGTGTATAATAGCTGCCACCGCGCAAACTTGAGCCGTCGGATTGAATGAAAGTGGCTACGCCGAGGGCATGAAGGCATTCATGCAGCAGAACAGTATAGAGGTCAATTCCCGAAAAGGTGGTGGCATTATAATCAAGATTAAATGTATTGGCTGTGTTGATTTCAATGATACCGTGGTAGGCGGGTCTTTGAGGGTGATATTTGAACGCATCGACGCCGGAGTTGAGCGTCGTCCACACAGCGCCGTCGAGGATACCGTTTTGTCCGGCAGGGTCGTCGGCATAGACAGCAGTGGCTTGGGCGGCAGTGCCATCACGCCGAAATGCGCAGAGTGCGAGAATATCAACTGAATCGTTTATGAGGTGAGGTCTTTTGATAAGTGCTGAAATATCAGTGAGTACTGCAAGGAGTACATTTCGGCGGGCTTCGCCGAATTGTGGATGGAAGTAGCCCCCGGCGGGATCATTAGTTTCACCGCTGAAGGTCACACGAAAATGTCCTGCCATCGCAGTGATTTCATTGGCAAGAATTCTGGGTGCTTTAGTAGAAAATGACGGCTCATGCCGAACAAATGCTTGCGGTGGAAGCGGCTCACCTTTCGAGGTAAAATACGCAATAGGTGGATGAGTAACTACAGTAGTCGGCTGACCAAACGCAAGAGTATGAATAAGGAGAATCGTGCCGAGAATGAGTAAGGCGCGGTATATCATAGAGTGTTTTGAATTAGAACTAATGGACTTGAATAAACTGTAATTGGGAGTAAGACGATATTCTTACTCCCAATGTACAGAATTATAAGATTATTCCTTTATCATCATTGTTGCCGCTTGATCGGGAATTCCGTCTTGAGCGATTATAATATAATAGACACCTGTTTGTAAGCCAGTACCATCAACAGTTGTTGTATGGTTCGTCGGATTTAATGTGCCGAGTGAAACAGAACGTACTTCTATCAAATTTGCATCGTAGAGCTTGTATGAATAGACTGCCGTTTGAGATATTTCAAAGGTAACATCCGCATAAACGCTCCAAGGATTAGGGTTTATACTAATTCCTCGCAAACCGGGAGGACATTCCATTGTAACTTGTTGAGTATGTTCACATCCATTTTTATCTTTCACTGTGACGATAAAAGTTGCTGGTAAAAGTCGAACTGAGGTAGTTGGCGTAGTAGAAGAACCATTCCAAGTGTATGTATATGGAGCGTCTCCACCAACTAAATCAATCACATCAACTCGCCCATAACAGCTATTATTCTGCTTAAATGCTGTAGTTTTTAAAGAGAAGGTTATTGGTGTGAATGGAGGAATTTCCCATGGGAGTTCCAAAAGACAGCCAAGAGATAGATCCATAATTCGCACAACACCTTTGTCCCCCGGTTGTAATCCACACCATTGAGTAGCATTTCCCGTCGGACCCATTTCTTGAGTAGGATAAGTTTTCTTCCATACGATATTTTTACCAGTTAATCCCGCACCAGAGATTTCAACACACCCACCGTTAGCAGTTGCAGGGTTGCAACCTTTGGGGATGACCTTTATCGAGACTTCGGGCAGTGTTGCCTCAGTTGTTACTGTAAATTCTTTGATACATTCACATCCATTAGCATCAACTACTTTCATCCAGTAAGTACCGGCTGGTATATGATCTGGATCTTTAATATTGGGATCCCAAGTGATTGTATATGGTGGAGTCCCACCAGTAATAACAGCGGTTGCCATCTTGTAATAGCATCCGCATTCGGCGAGAGTAACATCGCAGTGCAATGGATTTGCACTTCCTTGAAGAGTAATATGAAGTGCAGTGAGGTTTGATTCGCCACCAATTGTGGAAAATTGACCATTATTCATCCAAGCAAAGTAAAAATACCAATCTCCTGGACACAGACCGGATATTCTAAATCTTGAAGGTATATTATGCCCTGATTCACTGTAATGCACATATTTACTCAGTTCACCCGAAGAATTCCAACTTGGTGTCCCTGGATTACTCCAGCTCATAGGATTGGTACTAGATTTAAGTATCATCCACTGGTCTGCAGCTGACACCTCTATTAAACACTCGGATAGATCTATCTCAATTTCACCATCGCATCCGCATAGTGGCTGCTTTATAACGGTAACTCCAATATGAGCAGATAATGCGGGATAAGAAGCCGCTAAAAAGACAAAGAGAATTGGCAGTAGTCGCAGAACTGTCGGATGCAGATTTTTCACTAAATTATTTATGACAGAAAGGTTTCTGTTGTTGTTGTTGATAGATGTCATGGTAATGTCCTTTAATTACTATTTTTGTAAAGTCCGAGCAAGTCGTTCAGTTAATTAATGAATTGCTCGTGGCGTGATTACCTCGCAGAATGTCCGTTCTGCGGGGTTCTTTTTTTCTCGTAAGCATGGTTTAAACTCGGATGTAATCGCAGGGAGAAAAGTGCCGCGATAACGCAGAGAATTGGAAGAGATAGGAGTAGATGAAGGTACACCTTTAGAGAATGTGAATAAAAGGTTGTGAAATTTTATCGCACCACAAAACTACTACAATCTACCATGCTCCGCAACCCCCAATATGGGAAGTTGTTTTGGGAAGTCGTTTTGGGAAGTCACGTGCTATTTGAACAAGTTGGCGCGATCGTTGCTGGGGGGGGGATTCTCCTTCGCCCACTTACCCGGTGGCATTCCAAAGTGTCGCTTGAATGCTTCGGTGAATGTTTTGGTATGCGCGTAGCCCACAGATTTGCTCACTTCGACTAATGATTTTCCTGATTGGAGCAGCGGACAGGCAGCGTGCATGCGAAGACATTTGAGGTACTCGCTCGGCGTTTTTCCGGTTAGACGCACGGTCTGCTCGTAGAGCCATCGGCGGCTTACGTGTATTTCTTCGGCGAGCGTGTTGATGTCGGCGCTTGGGTCGTTGTACTTCTGCTCGAAAAGTATGAGCAGAGTACGGTGTACTTTGTCGCATACATTGCCCGTACCCTGCCGCGCGTTTTGTAGTTGAGAGAACGAATCCAACGTATTCGACTCGTTATACGATAGTAGAGAATGTATCATCAATTCTGAAAAATGTGAATAATTCTGTGTAAAATATCCCCGAATACTGTCCTATCCATACGGCATAAGAAACATGATGTGTGTCGTGTATTATTTTAACCTCCTTCTTCACCTACACCCTCCGCAGCATCTCCCCAATAATACTTAATAACTTCTCGGAAGTATAGGGCTTGTGGAGAAAAACGACTCTGTCCTGCATGACGATATCGCTGTCTTGCTTTAAGCCGCTGACGGCGATGATTTTTACCTGCGGATTCATCTTTTGAATCGCACGGATGGTCGCCGTGCCGTCCATATAGGGCATCATCATATCGGTGACGACGAGGGCGATCGAGTCGCCGTAATGAGCATACGTTGCAAGCGCTTCGGTGCCGTCAACGGCGGTGAGAACCTTGTAGCCATGCGCTTCTAAGGTTACTTTCGTAATCTCGCGTATGCTTTCCTCATCTTCAACAATTAAAATGCACTCTCCTTTGCTGATGGGAAGTATCTCTTTCGTATCATGTTCCATGAGCCGGCTCCCCTC
>JBPOHH010000544.1:0-1548 GCA_052035765.1 Bacteroidota bacterium | reverse complement strand
GGCGATGCCATACTGATCGTTCATCGACTTTTTAATGAGCAAGCTTTGGGTATGGTATCGCATTGCCATTGCATAGTCACCCATATCGTCATAGACATTGCCGAGATTATTGAGTACGATCGATTCGCCTTCTTTATCTTCTTTCCTTTGCTCAGCTTGGAGCGCTTTTTGATAATGCTGTATTGCCTCTTCATAGCGGCCGAAGTCATGGTAAAAATTACCTAAGGTAATATCAAAGGTAATCTTTTCAGACCTGAGGCCCTCGCGTTCGGCTATTTCCATACTTTCCTTAAAATACTCCTCAGCCCTTGCTTCATCGTGAAAATCGCCGTAAATATTCCCAAATACTTTTAACGTAAGCGCTTCACCGAGATAGTCGTTGATTTGACGAAAGCTTTCGAGTGCCTGCTCGGCATACACAAGCGCAATGTCATTTTTCCCAATTCGATACGTGTAAAATGTTGCTAAATGATACGCAGAATTCCCTGTCCAACGAATATGCTGTATCTGCTTCGCGAGCGCTAGTGCTTCCTCACACAACGCAATAGCGCGATTAATGTCGATCAGCTTCACCTCATGCGCAAGTTCATTGAGCAGGGCAACCCTATCCTTGTCTGTCTTTGCTTTCGCTACTTCCCGCTCTAATTGCTTGATGCTTTTCTTGTCAGATTGTGCCATGATGTGTGTGTTGTGAGAGATAAATAACGTGAGTTCAGGATAACAACTGTGCCTGCATTCGAGAAGCCCAACGGGCTTCAATTTCAATAGCCCCGCATGAAATGCGGGGGACATAGGCACGTAATACATAAACCCCAAAGGGGTTTAATCACGTTCATGTCGTCATTAAACCCCTTTGGGGTTTGGTAGGGAACGCTGCATTTCTCCACCGATTTCATCGGTGGCTATTGATGTTCATCCCTATCAGGGATGGAGAACGTGCAGAGTATACCATAATCCCATCTATCACGCTTATAGTATTGAATAGTATGAGAGGCGGTTATCCCGAACTCACGTTATTGTTTGACAGTTCTTGTGGTATAGTCTTCTTGTTGCATTGTAGGAGGCGAATCGCCCTAACCAGCATGCGCCGGGCGAATGCAATTCGCCCCTACGGAGATGTATTACCATCCCGCCAAAAACACCGATAAATTATCCTTGAGTCCGAGTCCGAGCTTCTTACGAATGTTCAATCTATGACCCTCAATTGTTCGGACCGATGCGTAAAGCAGATTCGCTATGTCTTTATTTTCCATGTGAATACGGAGTAGCGCTGCAACTTTGAGTTCCATCGGGGTGAGTTGCGGGAATTCCTTGCTCAAGCGCTGAATAAACTCATCATGCGCTCGGTCGAATTTCTGCTTGAAAGTCTGCCATTCTTCTTTTGCGGCTACATTCGACTCGATTGAGGTGACGAGTTTTTTGAGTTCGCTCTCGGTCCCGGTCACATTCTGCTGAATAAGGGTTTTCACTTGTTTCAGGAATTCATTTTTTTCGACCAAGTGAAGCGCGATGAGCTGTAATTCACGGTTGTAGAATTCGGCTTGTTTT
>JBPOHH010000273.1:0-3109 GCA_052035765.1 Bacteroidota bacterium | reverse complement strand
ACGCGGTCTTTGATTTTATTTTCGAGGATGAAATTTTGTTCGAGCGTGTAGTCAAATGGCATCACGAGATCAATTTCAATAAACAAATCCTTACCCGACTGACGTGTATGCACGCTTTTGAACTCACAGAATGAATCTAAATTTTCGACAATCACGGTGAGCAAGTCCATTTGAATATCCTCAGCAACTGTCTTATCCAACAATTGATTAAGCGCTTCCCTGCCGTAGAGAATCGGTATCCTCATCGCTGCAATCACCAGCAATATGGCCGTAATGGTATCAATTAATCGCGCCACATTTAACGCTCCATAAAAGTGCAGCGCAGCTCCCATCATAATATTGACCAGCACGCCGATTTCGATCCAGATATCGGATTGTAAGACCGCTGTATCATACTGCAACATCGGGAGATGGAATTTTTTGACATACGACACCTGCACACGGTGCAGCAGCAGCATCGTCACCAGTGAGAATCCCGAAAAAGTAGCAAGGAGCGTGTAGTTATCAACACCTGACGGCTGACCAAATGTCTGTATCGCCTCAATGAACACATTAACCGATACAATCAGGAGCAAGAGCGCGCTCGACAAAATCGCCAAGCTTTCATACTTACCGTATCCATAGTTAAAGTTAAAATCCGCCTGCTTCACACTGCGATCGACAGCAGCAATCATCAGCAACGCATTGACAACATCAGTGGCAGATATAAATCCATTAGTAGCAACGGTTAATGACTTTTCGACGGTACCGATAAAGATTCCGATAATCGCTGTAAAGAGGGACACAAGAAACGAAAGGCGGGGCACAAAAACAGGCGAGGAGGTGTCGAACCAGCGTTTCAATTCGCGGATAAATGCTTCTGTATTGAAACTGAACGTTTGTTGCACGAGAGGACTCCATTTGAAAAAGTGTCCAAAATTACGGCTTTTTGTCATAACAGACAGAATACGGTCCGATTGAATGCTCAAGATGGGTAAAATTTATTTTCCCCTCCTGCATCTTCCCACCCACTGCCTGCGGTCACCCTTGCCGTCCAGGCAGCCCAAAAACACAAAAAGGCATTCTTAGCGAATACCTTTTTGTATCAAGAGGTTATTGGGTTTATTTTCTGAGCACAACAAATTGTGTACGTCTATTTTTTGCGCGATTCTCATCCGAATCATTCGGCACAAGGGGTGCCGAAAAACCGAATCCGTGAGTACGGAGGCGCTTAGGTTCGATTCCACGTTTCAGAAGCTCTTCCATGACGCTATTTGCTCGTGCTTCGGAGAGTTTTTGGTTAAACTCTTCTGTACCGATATTATCGGTATGCCCTTGGATTTCAAGCCACAAGCGTGGATATCGCTGCATAAGTTCAGTCAGCTCGTCAAATGTCTGCATCGACTCCGGCTTGAGTATATACGAGTTGAAGTCAAAGGCAATTTTCGCACCTGTGAATACATCCCCGGGGTCAAATCCCGGTCCTAAGAGTGCTGAATCATATTCACCTTTCGATAGCAACGGTTCAGTACGATTGGGAATCGCAAGTTCTGCTGTGATATAGTGCATACCAAAATACTCAGGCGGCTTATAGGAAATGAGATAATAATTCCTCAAGCTCCGGTAAATATCAAGAAAGACATTGATAAGTTCTTGTTTTGAATATGCTCTGTAGAATTTCCCGCCGGTATAGTCGGAGAGAATCCGGAGAGGAGTTTCATTCACATACCCGAAGCCAACGGTAAAAATATGGATATTATTTTTCTTCGCGGAGTCGAGGATTGCTTTGGTGCGGGTGGAGGAGAAATTATCTTCTCCGTCGGTGAAGAGCACGAGGACTTTGGGAGATGTTTCGGGGATATCGACGAACTGTTTCATGGACTTCATCACGGCTTCGTTCATTGCTGAGTAGAGTCCGAAACCTTTGCTCGCTGTCGAGCGGAACGTGGAGAGTATCATGGACTTATCGTCCCAGAGCGGCACTTTGAGGGTATATTCTTTATTAAATGTTGCGATTCCGATGCGGTCTTGCGGTTGCTTGAGAGAGATGAAGAGTTCGGTACCTTCGGTAATCGCATCGAGCACACCGCTCATCGAGCCGGAGTAGTCGATGGTGAGCATGACATTATAGGGAATGGAGTCTTTATCGCCAAATTCACGCACGGTAAACTTATCAATTCCAACGGTTTGCTTCCCGAGCTTTTCTTTAATTGCTCCCCAATAGCGTAAGTCTTCGCAGTATGGCGGAGCGAGATTGGTGATAATATTCCCGGTAGAGTCATAGACACGGGCAATTGCCCGGATTTCTTTGGGATAATTATTGGTTTCGATGCGTTGAATTTCAAAATTGAGGATAGTGGGGTCAGCTTCGGTGATGGGCTTTGTGCTGGAGAGGACGAGTGTTTTGCGTTCATTCAACGGGCGTGTATCTTTCGATAAATCAAAGTCTTTTGCGCGGGGAGCAATTGAACTGCACGATGATAAGACAAGAGCAGGCAGCAGAATGACAGAGAGAACCGAGCAGAATTTTCGGCAAAACGCAACGGAATGTATGGGCATAGAGTACAGAAAATAATGGGCAGTAAAGTTAAGCGGCAGCGTTCGACGAACGAAGTACGTTTATGTTTTTCGGATGTATAATCGGCGAATTACCGAGTGGCATCGGCGAATTCTTTGTTCGCCGTTTCGGATTCATTCTGGCATGTATCACCGCAGCAGCGGGCAATTTTCTCCCGAAGGATTTCTTTTTCTGCGGCTGAGAGCTGTTCTACATGGCGGGGCACTTTACACGTAGCTTCAGCCGGTGTAGATGGAGCAGGATTGACTTTAGGAGAATGTTCTTTTTGTGTAAAGGCGCTATGCCAAGAGTTTGAACTTGTGGAGGGGATTTCGCAGGCAAAGTTAATTGCCGAATAGCCGACATATCCGATTGCGACGACGCCGATTGCTTCTAAGTAGGATATTTCGGTGAGGTTATAATGATTGTGGAAGTAATTCCAGCCATACCAGACAAGGAGGGATATAAAACTAAGCAGTCCGCCAATCGAGAATACATATAAGATTGAGCGGACTGCTATGGTAAGTAATTGTTTCGACATAGTCGGAGATGTTAGTTCAGATACAGGGAATT
>JBPOHH010000045.1:0-1793 GCA_052035765.1 Bacteroidota bacterium | reverse complement strand
AATGATACTTGTGAAATAAACATCACTTCTCTCACACAACTTCAATACTATCAATGAACAATCTCCTCTATACCATCGCGGTGCTGCTCATCCTTTTATGGGCGATCGGTTACTTCGCCTACAGCGTCGGCGGGATGATCCATATCCTTCTGGTTATTGCAGTTATCTCTGTCATCTTTCGGGTGATTCAGGGGAATAAAGTGCTCCCGTAAAGCAGGGGCAAGACAATTCACAATTCGGCTGCCGTTCGCGTAGAAACGAATAATTACCTGCAGCCGCACCGTACAAAGACCTTTTGCTGTTGAATGCAAAGGGTCTTTTTTTGTTGAATAGCGCCGCCCGGACGGCCAAGGGTGACCGCAGCAAACGCCCGGAATATGCACAACCGAACCCAAAAAACCGTATTTTCGCAGTCAATAACCCATTCATTTACTCTCTTGTACGACGACGTATGCTCCATAATTCGCCGATAAAAATCCTGGGAATTTCGGGTAGCTTGCGTGTGGGGTCGACGAATGCAGCGATACTCCAGGCGGTCGCCTCGCTTGCGCCGGACGATGTGGAATTCACGATTTATGAGCATCTTGGCGACCTTCCGCATTTCTCGCCCGAGCGGGATACGGAGAAGGCAGCCGAGCCGGTGACGCATCTGCGCGCGCTGCTTGCCGCTACAGACGGAGTAGTCATCTGTACGCCGGAATATGCATTTGGTGTGCCGGGTGTGCTTAAAAACAGTTTGGACTGGATGGTCTCTTCGGCGCAGTATAATGAAAAGCCGGTGGCAGCCATCAGCGCGTCTCCGTTGCCTTCGGGTGGTGATAAGGCAATGGCATCATTGCTGCTTACGTTGCAGGCGCTCGGTACGCGTGTGCCGGAGGGGGGAGTGCTGAGTATTCCGGCAGTGAATCAGAAATTATCAAATGGAACGGTGAGTGACCCACACACAATCACAGCGCTTTCGGGTGTCTTGGATGCGCTGCTTGGGATGATTCGTGCCGGCAGTGTGGCGCGGTGACGGAACGTATAAATTGAAAAAATAATCTTTTAACTACAACAGTATAAACTAATTATGACAGCTCCATTCCAACCTTACAAGCCACAGAATACTATCCGCATCGTAACCGCTGCCTCACTTTTTGACGGGCATGATGCAGCTATCAATGTCATGCGCCGGATCATCCAATCGACCGGCGTGGAAGTAATTCATCTCGGGCACAACCGCTCGGCGCAGGATGTGGTGGACTGCGCGATTGAGGAAGACGCACAGGCGATTGCGCTCACGAGTTATCAGGGCGGGCATGTCGAATATTTCAAGTATATGTATGACTTGCTCAAGGCAAAGGGCGCCGGGCATATCAAGCTTTTCGGCGGCGGCGGCGGCACGATACTTCCGCAGGAAATGGAAGAATTACATGCCTATGGAATTTCAAGAATTTACTCGCCCGATGACGGACGTTCGCTCGGACTACAGGGCATGATCAATGACCTCGTGATGCAATCCGACTTCGAAACGCCGATGACGTTTGCCTCAGACGCACTTTTGGGCGAAGTGACCAAGAAAAATCCCGTTGCCATTGCGCAGGCAATTTCGATGCTCGAGCGCAAGCAGCTGACTCCGCCGAAGGTAGAATCGCCGATTCCCGTGCTTGGAATTACCGGCACCGGTGGCGCGGGTAAGTCTTCGCTTACGGACGAACTTATCCTGCGTTTTCTCGAAGATTTCAAAGACAAAACTATTGGTGTCATTTCCGTTGACCCGTCGAAGCGCAAGACCGGCGGCGCGCTGTTGGGCG
>JBPOHH010000676.1:0-3145 GCA_052035765.1 Bacteroidota bacterium | reverse complement strand
CGGCGTTCATCATCCGTTCCGGCGAGGTAACCGCCGTAGGATTGAAGCGCGTTTTTGCCGAGTTCGACGCGGTAACCGAGTCCTTCGAGATAGGCAATGCCACGGTCAAGTCGCGCAGGGTCACGCTGCGGAGATGCGGGTGAGACGATACCGATAACGGCGTTTTTGGGCAGAGGTTTGGGTTTGATTGTGTGCATTGTGTAGTAGTAGTAAAGAAGTTCTAACAATATCAATAATCCGGCATTGGTATTTCGCTATAGGGGCGAATTGCATTCGCCCAAACCCTAGCACGACCGGGGCGAATGCAATTCGCCCCTACAATACCTTTTATCCGTTCATTCTTCGATGTACTATGACATCATAAAAAAGGGGCGAACATCGACGGCTCGCCCCTTGGAATACATACATAATGTATAGGAATTATTGGAACTTAAACGATGCCACGCTCTTTTCGAAGACCGGTAAGTACACTGATTCCGCTGGCTTGAACCAGTTGAGCGTGATGCGGAACATCTTATCACCCTTGATGGTGAAATACACGCGGCTGCTCACATCTTTGACGAATGAATAATTAATCGAGAATGCTTTTGAGCCACCGATGGTCGTTGCATTCGCGTTGGATGCTTTGTAGCGTGCTTTGTTGTCGGCTACGATCTTGTCGAGATTTTGCTGTTTTGATGCGTCGAAGACATCCACTTGGATGGTACAATCAAGGCGGTCACCGACATAGCTCGCACTCGCAAGTGTACCTTTGACAGTAGTGCGCGCGCCGGCGAAGTTATCGGGAACGCTTATTGAGAAGCCATTGCCGGTGATCGAACGCATTGTTTCGGACGGAGGAGCGGGTTCGGACTTTGCCTGAATAGTATCAACCTTCACTTCTTTCGGTGCAGGTGCTACAGCGAGCTCGACCGATGCGAGAATTTCGTCGAATGACTTGCGGTACGCGTCAAATGTTCCGCCGAAGGCACCGAATTCCACCACGGTCACATACATGCTGTCTTTCATTGCAAAGTACTTTTCACCTTGATACTTACCGTCGGCAAGCTCGAAGCTGTAGCCGAGCTTGGTACCCGGTGCGCCGCCAAGAGTGACTTTCTCGGGAGCGGTATAGACCGTTGCTTCAAATTCCTTGCTGTCAGCAACGATTTGGTCGAGTGTTTTGCCGTCGGCTTTCATGGCAGTGATGGCAATTTTTGCGCCTGCCATACCTTCGGCGTCGTATTTATTAAAACGGTCAGCGGCTGTTTCTTCTGAAAACACCACTGCCTGCGCACCTGCCTGCTTGCGGAGTTTCCAATTGGACGGATATTTTATACCGAAAGCAAGCGATTCATCCTTGTACATTTCCAGGCCATTAACAGCGACCGGCTCTGCCTTTTTCGCACTGCAGCCGATTAATACCGCCGAAAGCACCACTGCCGCTATCACATTGTTGCGCCACGATTTCATACTATTGTCCTCTGAAAGTAAATAAAAAATATAGGGTAATCTCTTTTCACCGTTTGTCTTTTGTGCCGCAAAAATAACGTCTTTGCGGGAATTGTACGGCGTTTTTTTTGAAGTACGACCAATTGATTTTCCTCGCCATGATTCACCGGTATCCGCCGGCCAATTACACCGCAAAAATTCGGGATAATGTTCCCCCTTCATCATATTCCAACCGTCGCCTGCGGTCACCCTTGCCGTCCACACCACCCAAGAATTTTACTTCTCCAGCACAATCGTCACCGGACCATCATTGACCAAGCTCACGTTCATCATCGCGCCGAAAATCCCCGTTTCGACCGTCACCGCTGCATTCGTACGCAGATAGCCAACGAAATACTCATATAATTTTTCCGCCGCTTCGGGCTTGGCTGCATCCAGAAAATTCGGACGAAATCCTTTCTTCGTATCGGCATAGAGCGTAAAATTCGACACCACGAGCAGCCCGCCCTGAATATCCTGCACCGAGAGATTCATCTTACCACCCGAGTCACCGAAAATCCGAAGTCCAATAATTTTATCGGCTAATTGCCGCGCATTCGCCTCTGTGTCACTATGCGTGACACCTAGCAGAATCATTAGCCCGGCACCGATTTGCCCGACTATTTCACCCGCAACCTCGACCGACGCACTGCTCACCCGCTGAAGAATTGCCCGCATAGATTTCTATTCCTCACTATCTTGATTATGGTTCTGTAAATGGCACGCTGATTCCGCAGATTTTTTATGATGTTCGCAGATTTTTATGTGTTCTTTATTCTCATCATCGCACGTAATTCGTTCAATAACAGCCCATTTCTTGAACTATAGAAACCGTTCAATGTGCTGATAACCTTAGTAGCACGTACTACCAATCTGAAGACAACCTTATTATTACCAATAACATACATCCGGCATAATAGAAAACGTCACCGTAAGGTAATAAGGTTGTTTCTTCACACGACTTACCTCTACTAAGGTTTATCATTCTCTCCTATTATCGTAAAGTCTCTACCCTGTTTTTTTTAAACAGTTAAGCGGTCTAATGCTTCCTGATATTTAGCTTTTACTTTCAGCACGATATCGTCGGGAAGTGGTGGCGGAGGCGGCTGTTTATTCCAGGTAAGCGTTTCGAGATAGTCGCGCAAGACTTGCTTGTCGAAGTTGATCTGCGCTTGCCCGGGACGGTAGTGTTCGGCGAGCCAGTAGCGGGAAGAGTCCGGCGTAAGTGCTTCATCAATAAGAATTAACTCACCATTCGGCAGCGTACCGAATTCAAATTTTGTATCTGCAAGAATAATATTCCGCTTAGCGGCATACTCAGCGGCAAAGGTATACAGCGCGATTGACAATTCCCGCGCCTTGGCAGCGAGCCCGGGCGCGCATATTTTCTCGGCTTCTTCGAAGGATATATTCTCGTCATGTCCGGTTTCGGCTTTGGTTGCGGGTGTAAAGATAGGTTCGGGAAGCTTCGAGGACTCCACCAATCCATCCGGCAGAGCAATTCCGCAGACTGTCCGGCTTGCCTGATATTCCTTCCACCCCGACCCTGCAAGATACCCGCGTACAACGCATTCAATCGGAAGTGGTGTCGTCTTGCGTACATACATCGAGCGTCCACGGAGATGTTCGGCATACGGCGCGCATTCAGCAGGATACTCATCGACATTGGCAGAAA
>JBPOHH010000702.1:0-4630 GCA_052035765.1 Bacteroidota bacterium | reverse complement strand
TTATCGGCTTATGGTTCCACTTCAAAAAAGACCCCAAAATGGCGTTTGTCTACATGACGCTCTTCCTAATGATGGGTGTGCTTGCTGCTTATGCACAGAATCAGCAAAGTCCTCAGCCGCGTGAACGGGACTACTTCTATGTCGGTTCGTTCTTTGTGTGGTGTCTGTGGATTGGTATGGGTGTCTATGGAATTATCGACCTTATCCGCAAAGAAAAGTCGGCTTCGACGGCACTTGCCGGTGGAGTACTCGCACTTTCGCTCGTCGTCGTACCGCTGAATATGGCCAACGGCGGCTGGAAAATTCACAGCCGGGCAGGTAATTTTATCCCGTTTGATTATTCTTATAATGTTCTTCAAAGCCTGGAAAAAGACGCTATTGTCTTCACGTATGGCGATAATGATACCTTCCCGCTCTGGTACATGCAGGACGTAGCCGGTATCCGCCGCGATGTACGGGTAGTGAATCTGAGCTTGGGTCAAACAGGATGGTATATCGATCAGCTCAAAAACCGTGAACCATGGGGCGCCAAAAAGCTACCTCTCAGCTTCAGCGATGAGTCGCTGACAGCCGATGAAAGCAATCCTAAAGCTCTTTCACCGGAATATAGCGAAGGTCAGCAGGTGACCATCCCCGTGCGTCCGGACATCATGAAGAAATATACCACTAATCCGATGTATCTCAACTCGAATTCCATGTCTTTCCTCTTCGTCGGCTCGGGCGAAGGTCAGAGAGACGGCAACGGCAAGACGGTCTATTTCATCGGCAATCAACATAAATTAGTCAAAGATATCGTGGAGCAGACGAAATTTGAGCGCCCGGTCTACTTCTCTGCCGGCGGTAATGAAAATTACTGCGGTCTCGATGACTTCCTCCGCTGGGAAGGGCTCGCCCTCCGCGTCTGCCCGGCTCCTCAGCGCCAGCTCGGCTCTCAGACAGATGTATTCGATGAGAAAATCATGGATCAATGTCTCCTGAATGCACTACCGGACGATCAGGTGTACAATGATGCGCATTATGGATTTAAATTCCGTAATCTCAACAACATGGACGTCTATTACGACGAAGTCCACCGTCGCTTCATGGATAGCTATCGCATGGTCTATCTCCGCTATGCTATTCATTATCTGACCGAAGGCAACAACAAGAAAAAAACCATCGACGTGCTCGACGCGATGAACAAATACATCTCGCCTACACAGTTCCCGATGTCCTACGCTCTCGAATATCAGATTGCTGATATGTACAAGCGCGCAGGAGCAATTGATCAGGCAAAAAAATACGCGCAAATGGTGATAAATTCGACCGATGAGCTGCTTGCTAACCCATCACTTCAAGACGTTGAACGCTATACACGCTCGCTTAATATCTATGAAGCATCGGCCCGCGCATATCAAATCCTTGGCGATATGAATTCTGCCAAAAAGAAAATGGAGCAAAATCCTGCCAACAACGGCGACGAAGTCCGCGTAAATGCACAAATCGATCAAATGGAAATTGCATCGCTCGAAGAAGATCGCAAATTCAGCGAAGCAGCCGACCTGACGGATAAAATTATCCAGAGATATCAGGCATCCGGCAATAAAGACTACATGAGCTTGATGCCAATGCTGCAGTCCAAAGCTGCTGAATTACGACAAAAAGCAAATCCTGCCGCTGCGATTGATACGTCCGTCAAAACGAATTAATCAACGCGCAATGTAACAATCAAAAGACCTGATAGAATCCTCTGTCAGGTCTTTTTTTATAAGGAGATACTATGACGACATCTCATCGCGCCGAGACCACTGCCATGAACATCTCACTCGGCATCGGCATCCTCATGCTCGGACTCAAATGGTACGCCTACTGGCTCACGGGTTCGGTCGCTATCTTCTCCGACGCGATGGAAACCATCGTCCATATCGCCGCCGTCGCCTTTGCTTCCTACAGCTTACGCATTACCTTCCGTCCACCGGACAAAGACCACCACTTCGGTCATGACAAGATCAGCTATTTCTCCGCCGGACTCGAAGGCGGACTCATCATCCTGGCAGCAATTGTTATTATTTATACCGGAGTCGAAAAGCTCATCTTCGGCGTGCAATTAGAGCAGGTGACGCTCGGTATGTCGCTCACCGCACTCGCCGGCGGAATCAACGCACTCCTCGGCTGGTACTTAGTACGCACCGGCAAAAAATCGCACTCCATCATCGTCGTTGCCAATGGCAAGCATATCCTCACCGATGCCTGGACAAGCATCGGCGCAATTCTCGGTCTCCTCATCGCCCAAGCTACCGGCATGACCTGGGTCGATCCACTCGCCGCTCTCATCTTCGGCGGGAATATTATCTTCGAAGGGTTCAAACTCATGCGGAGTTCGGTCGATGGACTCATGGACAAAACCAATCCCGAACTCGAACAGAAAGCCCGCCTGACTATCGAGAGTTTCTGCCTCGAACACTCCCTCGCCTTCCATCGCCTGCGCCTGCGCGAATCCGGTCAGAAAGTATATGTCGATCTTCATCTCCTTTTCCCTACCGGCACTCCGATTGAACGTGCCCACGCCCTGGCGACCTCACTCGAACTTGACGTAGCCGCACAAATGCCTATCACCGCCGACGTGACCACACACCTCGAAAGCAAAGATCACCCGCCGGAACATGATTGAATGACTTCGGTTGGCTATCCTCCACGCCTTGCCTGCGGCTCCCCGCCTGCCCTGAGCGGTGTCGAAGGCTTCCGTCCAACTCTTTTATATATCTGCCATGGTGGAGCAGAATATCGTCTGCCCCACGCATGTATGTTCTGACCGATGCATTTATACTACAGCACGACATGTGGGCAGAGGATTTTCTGCCCGTATCGATATCTGATGATTTGTCGTACTAGAAGATACACGAACCCTGCATGGGGCAGAATATCTTCTGCCCCACGCATACATGTTTTAATTGGAGTAGTTGAAATTAAGGAGGGTAATTCAAGCTGGTACCTGCGACCATCACTCTTGTGACAGGGCGATAGTCGCGGCGCATTTTGGGCAATGCTTTACTCACTGATCGCCACATGTTCACCCTCATATTCGCGGATGAGCTTGCGGTAGGAGTCTGCAATGCGCTCAGGCTTGTGCGAGGCGGGATTGAGATGCACCATTACGGCATTGGCGGTGAGGAGAATCGTGCCGTCTAAGAGGCGCACGATCTGCTCGAAACCGAAGGAACTGTTGTTGATATACGGCACGCGGGTCAGGATTTCGTATTCCTCGTCAAAACGGGCGGCGTAGAAATAATCCACCTCCACATGCGCCACGACAAAACGATGCTTGGTCACAAATGTCTGAAAGTCGAGCGGGAGCCCTATCGTACGGAAATATTCAATCCGCGCGGCCTCAAGCCAGTATAAATACACGGCGTTATGCACAATGCTCTGCCGATCGACATCATAGCTGCGCACACGGCTTTTCACACTGTGACGGTAGTCGGCAATATTCGGAGAAACGAGATCCTTGCGCTTGGGCTCGGACGATGATTGTATGGAAATTCCTGATGACATACGCTTTTGATATATTGAATGAGAAATAAAGGATAATTCTAAGAATAATAATTACTTACAGTATCCGCTCTTCCACCGCGCGCACGACGATTTCCGCCGCTGCCTGCGCATCTTGTTCGCTGACCTGAAAGTGAAACACCGCCCGCATCCATCCTGTGCGACCCTGAGAAATCAGAAGTCCCTGCTGCTTGCAGGCAGCGATGAATTCAAGCGGATTAATCGAACTCGGAAAACCAAACACCACGATATTAGTCTGCACCGAATCGAGATTGATACGAATATACGGCGAACTCGCAAGGCGTTCGGCAAAGTCCCGCGCGTGGCGATGATCGCCGGCTAACGCTTCCCGATGGAACTTCAGCGCGTGGAGTCCGGCCGCCGCCAAAATACCCACTTGGCGCATACCGCCGCCGAGAATCTTCCGCCATTTACGTGCTGCGTGGATATGTTCGTTGCGTCCGACAATCAGCGAACCGACAGGCGCGCCGAGCCCTTTAGACAGGCACACCGAGAGCGTATCGAATTCCGCTGCATAGTCTTTCGGCGTAATCCCCGTCGCGGCTGAAGCATTCCACAAGCGCGCGCCGTCGCAGTGAAATGCGCAGTTATTTTCCCGCGCAAGCTGCGCCGTTTGACGGATATAATCCAGCCCAACGAGCGTACCGCCGTGACGGTTGTGAGTATTTTCAAGACAAATTAACGACGTGCGGGGGAAATAATAATCACTCGGACGAATCGCACGGCGAAGCGATTCCTCGCTCATTTCACCGCTTGGAGAGGGCACGCAATGAAGCTGCACACCGGCAATAATCGCAGGCGCAGAAGTCTCATAATGGAAAATATGCGACTCGCCCTCGACAATGACTTCATCACCGGTCTGCGTATGAAGCGCAATGCAGATTTGATTGCCCATCACACCCGTTGGCACATAGAGCGCGGCTTCCTTGCCGAGAAGATCGGCGGCAAATTCCTGCAGTTCGTTGACCGTCGGGTCCTCGCCATAAACATCATCACCCACAGGTGCATTCGCCATTGCTTCACGCATGGCATCGGTTGGAACGGTAACGGTATCGCTGCGCAGGTCAATCATAAGTAGAAT
>JBPOHH010000817.1:0-1758 GCA_052035765.1 Bacteroidota bacterium | reverse complement strand
GTCACACCCTCATACACGCGACGATTCTTGCGCCATTCTTCTTGCGTATTCATGCGGGGCAGGGCGGCTGTTTGACCCACCGCTCCGTCATTGTCAATGACAAACGCCTTGCTTGTTGATTGAAACGCCGATAAGCTCGTGTCATGAAAGGATGGTGCAAAGTATGAATTACTCTGTATCTGCCACAGCTTTCTGTAAGGTGAGCCGCCGAATGTATAGACCGGTGATTCGGTAAATGTCATAATATGTGAACGACTACTGCCATTATACACATAACCGCCGCTTGGATATGATGCGATCACATCCAAGAAAGCATCACCCTGTGACAGTGAAACATTATTCAAATATGCACCACTTGCTCTGACACGTGATAAACCATCTGAGCTCCATGTATTCGCAACACCATTCGTATCAAGAAGACTTATTCGCCGGCGATGTACTGCTCCGGTTGGAGTGCCATACGGAACTCCAAAGGAATGCCATGCAGCACAATCGACATGCACATCGCGTTGTTCCGCCGTTGTACCGTAGACACTATCAGCTATTTCTCGATACACACTTGGCAGATAATAATCTGTACTCGGCTCACCTCCGTAATTACTAATCTCGGCTATGTTTGCTGCCGGTCCGAGTACTTGAATACCATTTCCAGATGACAACGTAGGCGGTAAGTAATGAGTGAGAAAGCCGTTTATCATCTGTAAGCGTGTATAGAGTATTCTACTTTTGTTCATTTCGTCACCGCTGTAAAATTTTTCCTGCCAGACAAGGGCGCAGTCATTTTCACCGAGATTGAGCCGCGAATAACTATTCATACTCGGATGCTTACACCCGGTAGGAAGCTCTGCATTTGATATTTGGTAGCTGATATTTTTCGAATCTTCCAAGTATATAGAATCCGTATGTTTCCATCCGGCTACGATTCCAAGCAAGGAATCCGCCCAGCAGTAATAATTCCCGCTATCGGAAGCGTTTATCATTGGAGTACCATATTCATCAAGCGAACCGTAAAATGTGCTGAGTGTTTCAGCTTTCTGCGGCCAGATAAACGTTTGCGAAGAATCATCAGCCGGAAGAATTGTCTCGACAATACGTTTTCTCTTTGAATCGAAACACGTATCTTCATCCTCGCAGGAATAGACGACAAAAACTTTATTGGTAAGAGATGAACTGTCATAGCGAACAACGAGGGATGGATAAGCGCAGTTACTGCTTGCAATTGTATCGTTTTGACCTTTCCGTAACCGTATGCTTTTGGAAACGAGAATTTCTTTTTGCCAGATGATCTTTTGTGTCGAAGAATTGGTTCTTATTGCTTCACTTCTTCGATAATACACACCCATGCGGCTCGTGCCTGGAATTGGTTTATGGTATGTAAGGTGATAATACATCGAGTCGGAATTTCCTCTTTTCGGAAAGCCAACAAGCTTCCGTTGATTGGTATAGCTGAGAATCCCGGAAAGTGTTGTATCTGGATGGAGTATCTCTACTTTGAACATTTTTCCTTCACCCGGCAAGAATTTTATAGCTAGAGACCGGTCTTGACCGATGACGGTGTCGATGCTGCCGCCGAGCTCTTTGACGCGAAGTAGGGCGTAGCCGAGGGTGTCTTGGTAATTGAAAGGAATGGTGATCTCGCGTGCGCCGGACTGCGCATACTTTTTTGAAGGATTACCCACTACAATGCTGTCAAATTCAGCTGTCGTGACAAAACGAATGATTGTGTCTTTACCACTTACCGAATCATGTTCTAAGAGG
>JBPOHH010000815.1:0-8004 GCA_052035765.1 Bacteroidota bacterium | reverse complement strand
AACACATATAGATCCAATTTCAGCGCCGGAGTCACCAACTATGTAGCCAAGCGGCTCCCACTTTTGCCCGTCCCATGAGGCAAGACTATTGCAAGGCATACCTCCGGCTACATTAAACTTCCCCGCAACCAATAACTTATGCGAAGAATCCTGCGCAAGTTTTATATATCGATTATTCTGAATCTGTAATCCGCTACCTAACGCAGACCATTGTATACCATCCCATTTGGCGATGGAATTAATAGGTGAATTTCCGGCTTTCTGGAAGTCACCTGTTACATAGAGGTCACCACTAATTGCCTGCATTGAAGTGATTTGAGCAGGAATAAAACCTCCCGGTCCTGAAGGATTATGACTCTCAGACACGCCTCCACCGACACATTCCGTACTCCCTTCATTATAAGTAGTAATATTACTACATGGTTCTGCGCCTAAGAGTTCAAAACTTCCAGCGAGATACATTGTATTCTTCATACGTGCGAACTGAGTCACACCAGAGGGTCCCCAAAGTAACAATGGTAATGTGGTCGGGTAAAAAGCTCCCCCCACAATACCCGTTCCGAGAGGTTGCCAATCTGTACCTGTCCAGTACCCTATATTATTGAGAATTTTATTCCCTGCATAATTAAATCCCCCAATTGCCAAAAGCTTGCCTTTGTCTTCAAATACCGATACTATCCCACCAAAATAGCTGACAATCGGTGCCTGTGTTTTTGAATCTCCGAGTGAATTCCAACGTGAAGATGTATAATCATAGCGGGCGATATTATTAACATACTGGCTACCTGCTGTTTGGAATTGACCCGCCGTAAATAGTTGATTCCCATCGACTAGGATAGCATTCAGCGTTCCACTCGGAATACCACTTCCAAAACTTGACCACTGTTTTGTCTGATGATTCCACTTGGCTATTCCCGAAGCGTTGATACCATCGACAGATGTAAATCCACCGGCGACAATCACATCATTTCCATCAAAACCAATCGTTTGAATCTTATTATTTAATGAACTATCAAGTATTGTACTCCATGAAGTCCCGTCATAGCGCATCAAGTTATTTGCCTGAACTGTGCCTGCCGATCCAGCGAGTATCATATACTCCAAAGAGCCATATACATAGAGATAATCAGCATTTGCTTTTATGCCTCGTATATGTTTATCATAGATCTTACTAATAAACATATTTTCAATTTGTTCCCACTTCGTTCCATTCCATTTCACTAGGGATGAAAAAGTAGGAGCTCCAGGTGAAATAAGATTACAATACAGACTATCCTGGAACACTGCCATACCGCCCGGTACTGAGAAATTTTCATTGCCAAATTGACTCCATTTGCCGCCACTCCACCGCGCATAGTTGGCTATTGAAGTGCCTTTGATTGTAAATATTCCGCCAATAATAATATCACCGTTGTAGCGCACGATACTATTAACACTGCCTTGGACTAGCGTATCCGACGCCGTCCAAACTTTTGTGCGCGTATTGAATATAGCAAAACTTGATGAAGGAATGGTACCATCGATCGTGGTGAATTTTCCGCCGACAAACACACTATCTCCTTCTGCATAAAGGCATTGTACAAATGGGTAACTATTCTTAGCCGGTGGTTGCCATACACCCTTTCCTGCTTTTTCCCATGCATTAGTTCGCTTATTCCACAATACAATATTGTTACCGGGAATTGTAAACAATCCCCCGACAACTATATAATCGGGAGTTGATACGATGGCATTGACATAGCAATTTTCTCCGGTTTCCGTGCTGCTGATACCGACAGCAGAGAATTTATCATCCCACCGATAGTCATCAGGATGTTGAGCGTAAGTTGTAGATATGGTTATAAGCAGAAGGAGAAGCAATGTTTTCATGAATATTCCCGTGAGTAATGATAATTCAAGCTTACTTACTATGAATAAATAATGTAGTTAATGTCGTTTGCATGCCGGTAATTACACAAAAATATGCGCCACTTGCGAGCGTGCTGCAATCAATTTGCGTCTGATATTCACCTGCCTGAAATGCACCCTCGGAAATGCGCTGCACTTCCCTGCCAAGTGCATCACGAAGCGAAATCGTAACACGTTCGGCGTGGGGTAAAGTAAAGGTAAGTGTAGCAGTTGCAACGGCGGGATTGGGTTGGATGCTGAGAGAGGATATCGATGAAGCCGAACTGATTTGTTCTACACTATTTGGTTTGGCGGGGAGCCATGCGGCTATGCTGAAAGAGGGTTTGCCGCCGACGTATGAAAATTCACCTCCAAAATAGACCGTATCTCCAACGAATGCGATAGAGCTAACTTTATCACCATTGTTAACGATGGTATCTTTGTAAATTACTCCTACAAAACCACTTCCTAATGGTGACCACTTTTCGGTTTTCATGTTCCACACTGCCACTTTATGAGCCGTAATACCACTTATTTCATTGAAATTACCCGTTACATACAGCAAATCACCTTTACATGCAATGTCATAGAAGTAAACCCCGTTGATCGTATCTCTTGGACATTCGCCTATCTTGACAATTTCATTCCCTTTTTTCCGTAGCAACACCGGTGCGATTGGTTTTCCATCAACTGACATACTACCTGCGAGATACACATCTCCATTGGGAGCTACACATATTGCCATCGGATACGACGACGAATCTTTATTGCTTATGGGGATAGCTTCCCATTTCTTACCGTCCCATGAAGCCAATCCATTGCAACTCACTCCACCGGCTGATGTTAGTTTGCCTGCTACTAATAATTTATAGGAGGAGTCTACTGCTAATTTGTATTGTCCGTATTTACTCCCTTGCAATCCACTACTGAGAGAATCCCATGTTAATCCATTCCACTTTGCAATTGATTCTACGCTAATGTTTCCTGCTTTTGTGAAATTACCAACGACATATAGGTGTTTATCTAGTACTTTCATGGATGAAATCGAAGATGTAAACATCGTACGACCTACTATCCCTTGATAACTTTCCTTCACACCTCCACCAACACAAGTAGCAGTGCCGTTTTCATATTTGAATATATTTTCACATGGATAGTCTCCCAATACATCAAAGCTGCCACCCAGGAATAGCTCCCCATCATACCTTGCATATTGGGTTAGTCCGGTAGTAGCCAGAAAACCATGATTATAATTTCTTGAAAATGTGGCATTTCCAATGATTCCGGATCCAATATTTTGCCATTGTCCGCTTGTCCAATATCCAATATTATTCAATTTTTTATCACCGGCATAGACAAATCCACCGATGCCCAAGAGCATTCCTCTATCCTCAAAAACAGAAAACGAACTAGCCGGATCGATGACAATAGGAGCTTGGGTTTTTGCATCTCTGAGAGCGTACCAACTTGAAGATGTAAAATCAAAGCCAGCTATATTATTCACAAATTGTCCTCCGGCTACATCAAATATACCTGCTACATAGACATGACCAACTGCGACAACTGTAGAGCTAATATCTCTTCCATAAAGGGAATTAAAAGGAATACCACTACCTAAACTAGACCATCTATGTGTTGTATTATCCCATTTCGCAATACCATCTGAGACTATTCCGTTCAAGGTGGAGAAATTTCCGGCAACAATAACGTCCTCTCCATCAAAAGAAACTGTTTTAATTCTATCTTGGATACTCGAATCAAGGATCGATGTCCATGATGTTCCATCAAATCGTACAAGATTATGAGCTTTAAACAAAGAACCTACCATCGGTTTCATTGAGTCAACCGCGCCAAAGACATATAAGTAATCTCTTGTTGCCTTCAGCCCTCGAATTGGAATAGAATTATAATAAGATGTCGCATGAACTTTCTCGATAACACGTTTCCACCTACCGTCGCTCCATTTTGCTAATGTAATGCTATTATTAAGGTAAACGTATTTGACATCACTATAGAGTTCACCTTTATAGACAGCCAATGTCCCCGATATAGTCGAAGTATCAGGATTAAATTCCGACCAAATACCACCTTTCCATCGAGCGCTATTCCGAATGGATGTCCCTTTGACTACGAAATCACCAGAAACAATAATATCCTCACCATACCGCACGATGTCTATAATTCTACCGTTAATCATAGTGTCAGCTTTCCAAACTTTTGTACGAGGATTGAGAATTGCAAAATTGGAAGCAGGTATTGTATCATCGACAACTGTGAAATTTCCCCAGAGGAACAAACTGTCTCCATCGGCATACATCCCATTGACATAAGCGATGTTTTTCCCTGATGTTTCCTTCCATACTCCCAATCCCGCTTTTTCCCATGCTTTGGTTTTTGTATTCCATAAAGCAATGTTACATCCGGGTAAATAAAAATTCCCACCAACAACGACATAACCCGCTACTTCAGCCAGTGTTAATGTCGTTTGTCCTCTATAGGTCATCCCCGGGGCAACTATCCCCGGTGCGCTGAACCTATCATCCCACCGATAGTCTTCCGTATGCTGCGCATACAGAGAAGTACAGGAGAGAATCATCAGAGAGAAGAGTAGAATTTTCATAGTTAATACATTGTAATTACATACACATAAGGTAGTTATCTTGTAATCACCAGCATTTGACTTTTCACGCCGTTCACTCCTGCCATCACACAATAATATGCACCCACGGCGAGCGTGCTGCAATCGATGTGGGTTTGATATTCTCCTGCCTGCAATATGCCTTCCGACACACGCTGCACTTCCCTGCCGAGCGCGTCGCGAAGGGTGATACTTACATGTTCTGCTTGGGGAATTGTGAAGGTAATCGTTGCTGTTGCTGCGGTAGGATTAGGTTGAATGCTGAGTGAGGATGCAGCCGCTGCCGTGCTGATGAATTCGATACTATTGGACTTAGCCGGCAGCCATGCGGCGATATTAAAGGACGGTTTGCCGCCGGCATTATCGATTGTCCCCCCGCAGAAAACGGTGTCGTGCATGATAACGACAGAAGTGACCTGACCGCCGTTACCTCCTTTATTGACACCACTTCCGAGCGCGCTCCACGAGCGGGTGCGGGTATTCCATACGGCGATATTTTTGGAGGCGACATCGCCTGCTACGTCGAAAATACCACCGACGTAGAGATCGTCGCCTTTGACGGTAAACGTGTTGACATAGGCATACCCGTTATTTTTGCCGAGGCCATTACCGAGTGAACTCCACGATTGTCCATCCCATTTTGCGATACTTGGTGCCAAAACGCCATTTGCACGTTTGAAAATTCCGCCGATATAGAGATCATTCCCGGCAAATGTCATTGCTAACACACCCATTTTCCATTCATCGGGAATCGTCTGTCCTACATTATGCCATTGATTTCCGTCCCATCTTGCGACTCCATCGACGGGAACTCCGCCGGCATTATCGAAATTACCTCCAATATAAATGTCACCGTTTGGTGCTTTGACAATAGCATTGACTGAGGTATATATTGCATTGGAAAGCGTCACTCCTCCACCTAAGGAACTCCATTGGGTGCCGTTCCATTTGGCAATACAGTTTGCAGTGATGGGACCTGCATTTAAGAATTTACCGCCGACATAGATATTGCCTGAATCGACGAGAATTGACTCAACCGACAGGTATCCCGGTGAGTTGGTTGCACTGAATGCTCCACTTATACCGCCACCTATTTCGGTAACTACTCCATTATTAAATTCTGCCAAACACATGGCAGGTACCGTTCCAATTCCTTGAAAATCACCGCCTATGATAATCGACGAACCTTTTTGAACGACGGTGGAAATACTTGGAAAAATGCCCACGATACCGACTGTTCGAGCAGCAAACTGACCATCGAAGCCGGTACCAATCGGTTCCCATTTTGTTCCGTTCCATCGTGCTAACCCATTGACACGTGTATCACCGGCGAACTGAAAGTCGCCAACGGCTATCAGTCCACCTACGTCTGCAATAACCGGTGCTACATCTCCGACGGCAGGTAGTAATCCGAGAGTATATGAGCCGGCAAGGGTCTTCCATGTATTGCCGGAAACATCAAACAATCCAATATTATTGACAAACTGTCCGCCTGCTTCGATAATACTTCCACCGACGACGACTTCCGCTTCAGTGGCGGCTAGTCCTGTGATAGTGGTTGCCTGTTTGAGCCCGCTGCCTAACGACGACCATACCTTTGTGCCTTCGTTCCACTTGGCTATGCCTTTTGTCAGAATTCCATTGACTTCCTGGAGCTGAGCATTGGCTATATAGAGATTCTGCCCTGAGCTTGCAAGTATTGGAATTACCGGATAGTTACCGTTAGATTGAATAGGTGTATCCCAGACATTTCCGTCATAGGAGATGAGTCCGTTCGGTGTGCGGATTGTTGGTAAAGAATTGATTTTCAATGAATCCCAGCTCCCTGACACAAATAGTTTTGAACCGGCAACAGCCATTGAAATCACCTGACCTTTGCGGGGCGATGAAGATAGTTTAGGTGGTAAACTCCATGCATTTCCATTCCAGACGGCAAGACGTTCACCGGTCTCTATCCCTCCTGCTGCATCAAATGTGCCGCCCACCCAGAGTTCATTTTGAAATGCCGCCAGCGTGTTTACCTGTCCAAAAAGCACGCCGCATGACGTTCCTTTGCCCAACGATTTCCACTCACTACCCGACCATCGGGCAATTTTATTCATAGTAGAATCGCCGGCTGCCGTAAATAGTCCTCCGATGTGTACTTCTCCATTAAATACTGCCATTGTGAATACTTCGCCATTGACTCCTTTGCCGAGAGCCGACCATTTTCCGGTACTTTTTTGCCAGACGGCGATATTGTTAGCCGCTACATCGCCGGCTTTTGTAAAGAGCCCGCCGACATACACATTGTCGCCGATGATGGTAATTGCGCGTACTTTTCCGGTAATTCCGCTTCCTAATTGCCGCCATTTTTTCGTGGCACGTTCCCAGGCGGCTATATTATTTCCGGCACTCGTGAATTCTCCGCCGACATAGACCTCGCTTGTATCAATGGCAATGGAATAGATAGGACTGGAAATTGAGCTCGTGGTATTATGAACAATTCCCGGCGCACCGAATCTATCATCCCAGCGATAGTCCTCCGGGTGCTGCGCAAGGGCAGGTGTGAAGTGTGTGCAGATGAGAAATACCGTCAAAAGAAATGCTGTAAAAAATACCTTCATTATAACTCCTCTAAATAAATTGATGACACAGAGTACAACAATAACACTCCGCCCATAACTCTATCACCAAAATATTTCGAGCAATGCTACCGGGAAATATTTTCGTAATTTCGGTGATGGATGTACTTACGAAGTGTCATTACCTCCAATACACGCGCAGTTTTTCTCATTTTTTAATGTATATGCGGAAATTTTTACATTCGTATTCTGATAGTGAGCTCACGGCATTACTTCTCGAAGATGATGAAGTATTTGCCAAGAATGTCTTTGCGGAGCTGTATAGCAGATTCGAACGTCGAATTTACGCATATTGTCTCCGTGTAACAGGTTGCAGAGACGACGCCGGAGATATCACTCAGGACACCTTTATCAAATTCTACCGCATCGCCCGCGCTCGGCATATCGCACGTCCTGCTGCCTACCTGCTGATGACCGCCCGAAATAAATGCCTGAATTTTAATCGCGACCGCACGAGCTATGAGCCGCTGTGGGAACATACAATGACTGAGGAGTCGGTGCAGTCTGATTTTGAACAAAAAGACTTACTCGCTATGATTTCTAAGGCATTACCGCTGCTTGACTTTGACAGACGCGAGGCAATCTTGCTCCGCTATTGGAGCGGACTCGATTATAAAGAAATGGCAGAAGTGTGCGGCGAGAGTATCAATGTGATGCGAACAAGGGTATGGCGCGCTAAAGAACGTCTCAAAGAAATTCTCGCGCCTTTTATTCATGAAATCAATAATTTATGAAGTACAATTATGGTGAAATGATTCACCGCTACTTGGACGGAATGTTACCCGAAGACCTTGAGCATCAGCTCTTTGACGAGCTCGCCCGTAATCCTGAATTACGTCGGAGTTTTGGAATGGA
>JBPOHH010000445.1:0-1959 GCA_052035765.1 Bacteroidota bacterium | reverse complement strand
CTTTTTCGAGTACAAAATTACCGAAGTCCGACGAACTTTTGGTATTTTCGGAGTCAAGAACGGATTTGATAACTGTGAGGAAAAGTATGAAAAAATTTAATTGCCGGAATTTCGCACTTGTGTGGCTACTGCTCGGTGCAATTTCAGCAGGTATTGTCGGTGGATGTTCGACGGCGCAGCAATGCTCGAGTGAGCCGCCGGAGGGCAATTTGGGTTCGGTGGTGAATTCAAGCGATGATGAATTCGCACCCATTCAATTCGGGAAATCCACGCTGCTTATCAGTTCGACCAATAAAGAACGCCAACGTAAAAAAACGCCGGACGATGAAGCGGTGCTCGCCTCCGACTTTCGCAAGGGCAGCTTTACGCTCCCGTCGCTTGCTGCTACGCTGCCGATGAATTCTGTGCCGAACTCAGGTTATCCTACCTTTTATTCCAATTCCATTACCAAAATTACCGAAGTCTATTTCGCCGCGCGTACGGGCACGGGTATCAAAACGAATGTGAATTTGTTTAGTTCGTCCCGCCGCGCAATTGGCGAATGGTCCGCACCGCAAATGCTTGATATGACAATTAATTCCCCCACTTGGGACGATCAGCCGGCAATTGCGCCGGACGGTTCGGTGCTCATCTTTGCCTCCGACCGTCCGGGCGGAATGGGTGGAATTGACCTCTATAAAATTACCCGGAATCCCGATAGAACATGGTCCAAACCCGAGAATCTCGGCGATAGGTATAATTCTCAATATGATGAATTCTCACCGTATATCGCGCCTGATGGAACGCTCTATTATGCCACGAAATCGCAGAGTGAAGGCAAGCACTATGATATCATGTCGGCTCCGAAAGACGCAGCGGGCTGGGGCGAACCGAAAGTGTTGCCGGCACCAATTAACTCAGAATATGACGATATCAGTCCAAGTTGGTGGGGCGATTCGCTCTTGATTGCCTCCAATCGCAAGGGCGGCTGTGGCGGCTATGACCTCTATGCGTTTCAATTGTGCGGTCCGGTGATTGTCCGTGGCGCGATCACGCCACCGGCCGGAAAAACAGTGCCGATGAGCGGGAAAATTGACATGCTCGACGAGTCGGGTTCGCTGCTTGCAAGCGCCAAAGTCAATGACGACGGAGGATTTAGCTTCCCGGTGCCACCGCGGAAAAAGCTGCTGCTGCGGTATGTGGCGCCGTGTGTGCCGGGGAAATATGAACAACGCATCACGACGGAATGTTCGGAAACGAGCGCGATTATGATGAATGTGGATTTCGCGGTGCCGGAGAGTGCATTCAGCTTTACGCTTGACACGAGTAAGTATAATATTCCGTTCTTTGTCAGCGGGTATTATGTACCGAACACGCAGGACAATTTGAGTGATTTGCGTCTTAAGTTTGCGTATAATTTATTGGGTAATAATGACTCATCGCGGTATATTTCCAAGCCAACGGAGGAGTATGACGGGTATGCCGTGATGGTCGATAGCGCTTTGAGTGAGGCGTATGAATTCATCGTGCAGCGCTTTGGTATGCTGGAGTATAATCCATGTGTTGAGACCGGTAAGTCGATTGAAATCAACGTAGAAGGGTACGCCGACCCGCGGGGAATATACGGTCAGGCACGCTATGTGGGCGAAGATATTGCCGATGACAAGCTCAATATTCACGTGCGCCGCGGCGAGAAAATGACGAATGAACTTCTCTCCGAACTCCGCGCTTATTACACAGCAAAGTACTTACAGGACAAGATCGAAAAGCACCCATTGTATGCAAAATATGCCACCCAAATGCACTGGCAAGCAACAGGCAAGGGCATTGACGAACAAGAACACGAGAACGAACGCAAGCGCCGCGTAGGGATTTATGTAAAAATGGTGCCGAAGGATGCGGATACGGGGAAGTGATGGTGCGCTAATCGTAGGGCGTTAGAAGATTTGACGCAAAAGGCGCTAGGGGCGCAAAAGTTCG
>JBPOHH010000232.1:0-2030 GCA_052035765.1 Bacteroidota bacterium | reverse complement strand
GCGGTGACAGGACCGAACTACGAAACCCGAGCCGAACTCCGCTTCATGCGCAAAATTGGTGCCGATGTCGTCGGCATGAGCAGCGTTCCCGAGACGCTCGCGGCACGTTCACTTCGCATGGAAGTGCTTGGTTTATCGCTTGTTACCAACGAATGTCGTCCGGATGCTCCCCGCCATGTGTCGCATGAAGAAGTGCTCACGACGGCGGCAATGGCGGAGCAGAATATGAAGAGATTGGTGCGTCGACTTCTTGAAGAATGCTGATATTTTGGGTTCCCCTTCTCCATATTCCAAACGTTCGCCTGCGGACACCCTTGCCGTCCACACCACAGGAAGATTGCGTGTACTGATAGACAAAACCAATCAAACTTCAATATCTTCCACAAAAATGCTCGAAGTATTACATTTTGCAGCGCCTACCCTCCAATAGAAAATTTCATTTGGCGAAAGAAAAAGAATTAGGTAAGTTGAGTTCTTGATAAAACCTTTACACACTATTGAATAAGATAAGTATGATAGATATAAGAAGATAGTTGGTTCACGTTCACCATCTCTGATAGAGATGAACATCAATAGCAACCGAGAAACGCTGAAGATATACAACGTTCCTACCACAATCTCTGAAGGTGATTAGCTTCGGTATAATCGTGTTCCCCCTTTTGAGAGTTACGAGTTTTCTCGTCCATGTTCTCCGTATTTCATACGTGGCTATCGAAATTGAATTCAATCGGGCTTCTCGAATGTGTGAACTGTTGTTATCTTGAATTCACGTTATTTCTCACTATCCAAACTATTATGAAAACATATCTCCTCCTTCTCGGCTTCATTCTCAATTTCTCTATCTCTCAAGCGCAGCTTAATTTCGAAGAAATTAATCCGGCGAAAGAGGGGCATCGTATCAATGCCATTGCCATGCCTACCGAAAATAGTGGTGTTACCGTCGGTGACTTCGGCACTATCTTATTTACTACAGATGGCTTTACGACTTGGACAATAGTAGAGACAGGTACAAAAAAAGAGCTGTTTGCTGTTGCATTTTTTACTCCTACTATCGGTATTGCTGTTGGGGCTGATGGAGTGCTTCTGCGTACAACGACTGCGGGTGCTTCTTGGCAAACTACGGCTTCCGGCGTGCGAGACAGCTTGAGAAGTATTGCACTTATCGGCTCTCGTGCTATTGTTGTCGGGGGGCATGGCACTATCCTCGAAACCAATGACCAAGGACTCACCTGGACTACAACGCCAAGCGGATATACCGGTAACTTGAATTGCATTAAATTTCGTGGTGCAAATAAAGGACTTATCGTTGGTGAAAATGGATTGATTCTCAGAACAGAAAATGGTGGTAGTTCCTGGAGTAAAGTATTTAGTGATTCTGCCAAATATTCTTTTATACACTCGGTGGACTGGGCTGATGATACTACTGTGATGGCAGTTGGTAAATATGTTTTTTACCGCAGTACAGACGGTGGTTTATCCTGGAGTAAAAACTCCGTTTCGTATCCTTCACAAGCAGGAGGAAATTTTAAAAGTATCTATTTTCTCAATCCATTGGTTGGGTATATCGGTGGTTTTTTTCGGACATTTGCTAATCCAGCCGGTTCAGTTCTTTGGACTGAAGATGGTGGAAATACATGGAAAACTCAAGATAATGTTTCATCGCTTTTTACTAAAAATCGAATATCCATTTTACCTGTCATTTATGATTTTCTTGCAGTTAGCCCGAATAAAATATATGCTGTAGGTCTCGATTTTGTCGAAAATAAAACGCCATTAATTATCAGATCATTTGATGGAGGAACTAATTGGGATTTCAGTTTAAATCTAAACCACGGTAAAATCATTGAATTTGTTGAGGATAAGAAATATGCTCGATCATCAGGTTATGATGATATTGCTTTTATTGATGATCAAACAGGATTCGTTGCCGGATATGGAGGCAAGATTCGTAGAACAGATAATGGTGGTGATACGTGGCAAGACTTACCAACCGGTACCCAGAGAAGAATGCGTCGGTTAAATGTTTATGA